>NZ_JBMNDR010000068.1:0-52005 GCF_052543235.1 Streptomyces sp. SAS_272
ATCCCGGCGGGGCCGGCTCCGACAATGGCTACCCGCAGGGGGCGGGGCATGATCAGGTTCCCTTCGAGCGGCGACAGATCGACTCGGGGGAAGCCTAAACTAAGGCATACCTAACTCGGTACGCGGGTCCACTCTATGAGCTCATAAACGCCATTTATGAGCGGACGGCGCTCCCCGACCCCAGCCGGCAGCGGTTCCACGCGTATGCAGGACGGCGGTCCACGCACCCTCAGGGCAGCGGCTGTTCGGCCCAGATGACCTTGCCCTTGGGCGTGTACCTGGTGCCCCAGCGCTCGGTGAGCTGCGCCACCAGGAACAGCCCGCGCCCGCCCTCGTCGGTCATCGCCGCGTATCGCAGGTGCGGCGAGGTGCTGCTGCCGTCGGAGACCTCGCAGATCAGCGTGCGGTCGCGCAGCAGCCGCACCCGCACGGGCGCGCTGCCGTAACGGATCGCGTTGGTGACCAGCTCGCTGAGGATCAGCTCGGTCGCGAAGGACAGCTCGTCGAGGTCCCAGCGCGCCAGCTGCCGCATCGCCGCCGACCGCACCTCGGCGACCGCCGCCGGGTCCACCGGCACGTCCCACTCGGCGACCCGGTCGGCGCCCAGGGCCCGGGTGTGCGCGACGATCAGCGCGATGTCGTCGCCCTGCCGAGCCGGCAGCAACGCGTCCAGGACCGCCTGGCAGGCCTCCTCCGGCGAACCGTCGGCGCTCCGCTCCAGGGCTGTGCGCAACATCTCCAGACCGGTGTCGATGTCCCGCTCCCGGTCCTCCACCAGCCCGTCCGTGTACAACGCCAGCCGGCTGCCCTCGGCCAGCTCCAGCTCGACCGTCTCGAACGGCAGACCGCCGAGCCCGAGCGGGAGCCCCGCCGGCACGTCGGCGTACTCGACCCGGCCGTCGGGATGCACCACCGCCGGCGGCGGATGACCGGCCCGGGCGATGGTGCAGCTCCGGGACACCGGGTCGTAGATGGCGTACAGGCAGGTCGCCCCGGAGACGGCGGCGTTGCCCCGGTCGCCCGCCTCGTCCTGGTCGATGCGCGCCACCAACTCGTCGAGCAGCCCCAGCAGTTCCTCGGGGGACAGATCCAGCGCGGAGAAGTTGTGCACCGCGGTGCGCAGCCGCCCCATGGTGGCCGCCGCATGCAGTCCGTGGCCCACCACGTCACCGACGACGAGAGCGACCCGGGCACCCGACAGGGGCAGCACGTCGAACCAGTCGCCACCCACACCGGCCTGCGCGGGCAGATACCGGTAGGCGATGTCCAGGGCGTTCTGCTCCGGCAGCGTACGGGGCAGCAGACTCCGCTGCAGCGTGACGGCCATGCCGTGCTCGCGGGTGAAACGGCGCGCGTTGTCGATGGAGATCGCCGCGCGCGCCACCAGCTCCTCGGCGAGCGCCACCTCGTCCGGATCGAACGGGTCGGGCCGCTCCGAACGCCAGAAACTGACCACGCCCAGGATCAGCGCTCCGGCCCTCACCGGCACCGTGATCAGCGAGTGGATGCCGAACTCCACGACCTGCTCGGTCCGTTCCAGGTCCTGGGCCCGCCAGCCCGGCGCCCGGGTCAGCCGGGCCTCCAGGACGGCCCGTGCGGTGCTCAGACTGCGGGCCTGCGGCGCGGAGTCGACGAACCGGATCCGATCGCCCACCGCGTACAGCGGGGCGCCCTTGCGGATCCCGTCGACCGCGGTGCGCCGCAGCGAGCCCCGCGCCTGAGGCTCCTCGCCGTCCAGGACGGCGTCGAACAGGTCGACGGTCGCGAAGTCCGCGAACCGCGGCACGGCCAGCGCCGTCAGCTCCTCGGCCGTCCGGGTCACGTCCAGGCTCGTCCCGATGCCGACTCCGGCCGCGTACAGCATGTCGAGACGCTCGCGGGCCGCCTCCGCCCGCCCGGACAGGGCGCGCAGCTCGGTGGAGTCGCGCAGCGTCGCGACGCTGCCGGCCGGACCGCCCGCCAGGTGGGTGGGCCGCTGGTTGATCGCCAGCAGCCGTTCCCCGACCAGGTGCACCTCGTCCGTGACCATCCGCCCGGAGGCCAGCAGCCGGGCGGTGTCCTGGTCCAGGCCCAGATCGAGGACTTGCCGCCGCTCGGCGTCCGGGGGCAGGTCGAGCAGCCGCTGCGCCTCGTCGTTGGCCAGCAGCAGATCGCCCTCGTCGCCGACGATGATCACGCCCTCCCGCACGGCGTGCAGCACGGCGTCGTGGTGCTCGTACATCCGCGTCATCTCGCGCGGTCCGAGACCGTGCGTCTGGCGCTGCAGCCGGCGGCTGACGAGTGCGGTGCTCGCCGTGGCCAGCACCAGGGCCAGAGCGGCGCTGCCGAGGACGAGCGGCAGCTGCCGGTCGGCGTTGCCGCCCACGTGCGCGGTCGTGATGCCGGACGACACCAGTCCGACCACCTGCCCGTCGGGGGCCTTCACCGGGACGACGGCCTGGACCAGCCGGCCGATGGTGCCGTCGACCTCCTCGACCACGACGCCGCCGTCCAGCGCCGGTTGGAGGGTCCCGACGAACTTCTTGCCGATGCGGTCCGGCTTGGGATGCGTGTAACGGACGCCGTCGGTGTTCATGACGACGATGAAGTCCACTTCCGCGGCCTTGCGGGCGGCCTCGGCCTTGGGCTGCAGCACGGCCGTCGGATTCGGGCTGTTCAGCGCCGCCACCATGCCCGGCGAGTTCGCGAAGGTCTGCGCGACGGCCAGCGAGCGGTTGCGGGCCTCCTGAGTGGTGTCGTGCCGCACCTGCAGCAGCAGCGCCACCACGGCCGCCACGACCAGCAGCAGCACGATGACCACCTGCAGCACGAACACCTGCACGGCGAGACTGCGCCCGCCCAGCGTGGTCTCGGGAGCACGCCGACCCAGCGGGCCCCGGGGACCACGGGCCTGACGGGCATCCGAGCGCCCCAGGAGTCGGACCATGTGCTCATGTCTACACTGCCCGGCCCCCTGAGGCGAGAGCCGTCACCGAGGGTGACAGGCCGCGCCGCTCACACCCGGCGCGGCGACTCGGGCGCGGGCCCGGGCCGGCCCCGCCGGGTGGCCAGCAGCAGCGCGATGTCGTCGAACCGGTCCGTCGACCGACGGGCCGCCGCGGTCAGCCGGTCCGCCACGTCGGCGAGCGAGCGGCCGGCGCCGCCGACGGAGCCGGTGCGACCGGTGGTCCGGGCCGAGGTGACGGGGTCCCCCTCAGGCGGGCGGCCCTGTGCCCCGCCGGCCTCGGCCAACGTCCTGCGCAGCGCCGCGATGCCGTCGTCGATGTCATGGCCGGGCTGCTCGACCAGCCCGTCCGTGTAGAGGGCGAGGATCGCGCCCGGCTCCAGCAGCAGCTCGGTCACCGGATAGTGGGCGCGCGGATCCACCCCCAGGACCACCCCGCCGGGCAGCTCGAGGACCTCGGTTCGGCCGTCGGGGTGGCGCAGCAACGGGGGCAGATGCCCGGCGCGGGCGGCCCGCGCCCGACCCGTGGACGGATCCAGCCGGACGTAACAACAGCTCGCGAACTGGCCGGGGTCCAGGTCGATGAGGAGGTGGTTGGTGCCGCCCATGACCTCCTCGGGAGGCCGGTCCCCGAGCGCGAACGCGCGCACCGCGCTGCGCAGTTGCCCCATGGTCGCCGCGGCCTGCACCCCGTGTCCCTGGACGTCGCCGATGACCAGGGCCAGCCCGTCCCCGGCCTCCACCACGTCGTACCAGTCGCCGCCCACGTCCATGCCCTCGGTGCCCGGCAGATAGCGTCCCGCGGTCTCCACGCGCGCGTGCTGCGACAGCCGGCGGGGGAGCAGGGCCTGCTGCAGCCCGCGTGCGAGGGCCGCCTCGGTGTCGTAGCGCTGAGCCTTCTCCATCGCGTGGGCGATCAGCCCGGCCAGCGCGGTCAGCACCGTGCGTTCCTTGGAGTCGAAGCTGCGCGAACGGTCGAAGCCGAGGATGCACGAGCCCACCGGGCGGCCCGAGGCGATCAGCGGGAGGAAGGCGCGGGCGCCCTCCTCCGCGTCGAGTTCGATGCCCGGGTAGGCGTCGGCCAGCTGCTGCATCGAGTCGAAGAAGAGCGGCCGGCCCGTGGTGAGCGTCTCCACGCCCGGCAGCCGGGCGTCCAGGGCCACCCCCTCGAAGGGCGCCAGGAAGCCCTCGGGGAACCCGGACTCCCAGGCCAGGTACAGATGCCGCTCCTGAAGCAGGTAGATGGCCAGCCGGCGGCCGCCGAACGCGGGCAGCAGCTCCTGCATGACCACCGCCGACACCTGCCGGGCGGTCACCGCCTCCGTCAGCGCGATGGCCAGCACGATCGGACGGTACAGCGGAGCGGTCGAGGCGGCGGCGTCCGGCGCCGGGCCGTCCGGACCGGAGGCCTCAGGGACGTCGTCGTGCGGCACACGGTCGGCCGGGACGGCCTTGCAGGTGACGAGATCCGCGCCCGGGTACAGCGACATCCGCAGCCAGTCCCCCTCGTACGGCCGAGGCGCCGCGGGCCTCTCGGGCGCGGCGGGCAGCCGCACGTCGAAGTGCGCGGGCTCCTGCGCCAGCAGAACGCCCCGCAGGTGCTCCTCGTACGTGGGCTGGTTCAGCCACGGCACGGCCTCCCACAGCGGCCGGCCGACGAGCACCTCCTGCGGCACGCCCAGGAGGTGGCCGGCCCGGGGGTTGGCGTAGACGACGAGGCCCGTCCGGTCGAGGCAGAACACGCCCTCCGGGAGCAGGTCGGCGGCTCCGTCCGCGAGCGCGCCCGGCCCCGGGTCCAGGACGACCCCGGCGACGGGGTGCGGTGCGTCGGGAGAGGCAAAGTTTCCGCCGCCGTCCCCCGCGGCAGGCCCGCCGGACTCCGGCGCCTCCTGGGCCTCACCGGTCGCCCGGGCCCGCTCGGGCCGGCGGGACGGCAGAGACGCCCTCCCGTGCTCGTGCGCCTCCCCCCTGCGGACGGCGGGCCGCAGGGCTTCGGCGGCCGGGCCGATGCTCGCGGCCTCCGCGTCCGTCGCCCGCCACAGGTCCAGCAGCCGCAGACCGCCCTCGGCGGTCCGCACCTGGATCGGCAGCGGCGGGGGCCGGCCCCGGGCCGTCCGGCGCAGCAGGTCGGGCAGCCGGTGGGCGTCCGCCGGGTCGACGGCCCTGGCCAGGGCGTCCAGCGTGCCGGGGAAGTCGCCCGGCGGCAGACCGAGCAGGGCGCAGGCCTGCGCATCCACGGCCAGGGCGCCGGTCGCCGGGGTCCACGAGAGCCGTCCGACGCGCTCCGGCGCCGGTCCGACGGCCGGCGGCCGCACGCACAGCGGCGCATCGTCCCAGGTGACGGTCCCGCCGTCGGCGCCCAGCCGCAGCAGGTCCGCGCCCAGGGCGTCCGCCACGGCCGACAGCCGCTCGCCCTCCGCCTGCACCTCCGCCGCGTCGGCCGTCGGCGCCCGCAGCACGGTCAGCACCCCGAAGGCCTGGTCCCCCGCCACGACGGGCACATGCAGCGAACCGAACTGGAAGGGCAGCCCGGCCGCGAACTGCGGGTAGCGGCGCATCACCTCCGTGGCGTTCGCCAGCATCACCGGGACGCCCGTCCGGTGCACGTCGGCCACCGGGAACGGCCGGTCCACGTTCACCCGCCACCAGGGGCGGAACAGCTGACCGGGCAGCCCGGAGAGGACCGCTAGACGCAGCAGTTCGGAGCTGCCGGAGCGCAGGTAGACGCCCGCCGCGCGCCCGGCCGTCGTCCGCAGCGCGTCCGCGACAGTCCCGGTCAGCAGCGCGGGCGGCGGTCCGGACGGCTTCCGCTCGTCCCTGGCGCTCCCAGTCATCGGCCCTACCTCGTCCGTGCGCCGCCGCGTGGGGCGACACAGCAAGAATGCGCCACATGTGACCGGATGTGCATCCGCTCGCACCGGAGAAAAGCCCTCCGGACGGGGTAACCGGCCGCCCATGGGTGAGATTCTGGTGGGCGCCTGCTCGTGGACGGACCGGGCCCTGGTGTCCAGCGGCTGGTATCCGGCCGGGCGGCGCGACGCGGCGGGCCGGCTGCTGCACTACGCCGAACGGTTCCCGGTCGTCGAGGTCGACGCGACGTACTACGGGCTGCCCCGCGAACGCACCAGCCGGCTGTGGACCGAGCGGACCCCCGACGGGTTCGTGTTCGACGTGAAGGCGTTCTCGCTGCTGACCGGCCATCCCACCCGGCCGGCCGCGATGCCGCCCGGTCTGCCGGCGGACTCCCGCGGGCCGCGGGCCCTGGACGAGGTGTGGCGCAGGTTCGCGGACGGCATCCGTCCGCTGCGGGACGCCGACCGGCTGGGCGCGGTCCTCTTCCAGTTCCCGCCCTGGTTCCGCCCCGGCGCGCGGGCCCACGCGTTCCTCGCCCAGTGCGCGGAGCGCACCGCCGGGTGGCCGGTCTGCGTCGAGTTCCGGCACCCGGACTGGTGGCGGGGCGAGCAGGAGCGGGCGACGGCCGACCTGCTGCGGACCCACGGCTTCGCCGCCGTCGCCGTCGACATGGAGCAGTCCCTGCCGACGGCCGTCCCACCCGTCACACCGGTCACCAGCGAGCGTCTGGCGGTAGTCCGGCTGCACGGCCGCAGCCGGCACTGGGGCACGGGCAGCAAGGAGGACCGCTTCCGCCACGAGTACGGCGCCGGCGAGCTCGACGAGTGGGCGCCGAGGGTTCGCGCGCTCGCCCGGCGGGCCGACCAGGTGCATGTGCTGTTCAACAACTGCTGCGGAGACGCCGCCGTCCGGGCCGCCGCCCACCTGCGCGCCCGGCTCGGCGGCTGACCGGCCCGCGGGGGGCCGCCGGACGGGGGTGCGCCGGCCGGACGGCGCCGGTCAGGCGGGCAGGCGTCAGGCGGCGTCGAGGTGCAGGGTGCTCTTGGCGAGCTCGTAGGCGGGCAGCATCGCCTCGTGCTCGCCGGTGTCCATGCCGCCGAGGTGCAGGACGACGGAGCCCTTCGAGGTGGTGACGGCGAAGGCGTGCTCCTGCTTGCTCTCGTCGAGGAGCTTGCTCGTGGTGGTGTAGGCGACCTCGACGCCGGTGACGTCACCCGCTTCGAGCTCGCGGTACACGGCTCCGCTCGCCGCCGGCTCGGCGGCCACGAACTGTTTCAGCACCGTCCGTGCGTCGGCCTTGCCGGGCGCACCGGTCCACACCCGGAGGAACCCGATCTTGCCGGCGGGCTTCGCGTCGATCTCGCAGACCAGGGTGACCGGGCCCTGGTGCAGGAACGCGTCCCCGAGCTCGGCCGGGCCGGCGGCGGACGTGTCCCCGCCGTCGACGGCCTCGGCCTTCCAGAACTCCGCGACGTCGAAGGCGACCGGCAGTTCGCAGGCCGACCCGGCGGCCCCTACCGACCCCCCGCGCTTCGCGACCTTCGCGCTCCCCTTCGCGGACGTCCCGGTCGCGGCGTCCGAGCCCCCCTGGTCGGCCGCGCACCCCGTCACCAGACCCGTCACCAGCCCTGTCGCCAGGACCGCCAGCGTCATCCTCCGCCGAAGCCGCCCCGCGTTCCGCACGATCCCCGTGCTCCCCATGATCTCCGCGTTCCGCACGATCTCCGTGCTCCCCGCGTTCCCCACCCCAAAGCGCACCGCTGTGTCCCCTCGCCGGGCCGGCGCGTTGCCGGCGGAGCACTGTAACCGAGAGATGCGCCGTCTTCGCCACCGAGATTCGCACCACCGGACCGCAGCACGTGAGGCGGACGAGTGACGTGCCGTCATATCGGCGTTCGCATGGGGCTGACGGGAACCCATAGCCGCATGAGCAAGACCGCACTGATCGTCATCGACATGATCAACACCTATGACCATCCGGACGCGGAGCTGCTGCTGCCGTCCGCCGACAGCGTGGTCCCGGTGATCGCCGGTCTCCTCGAACGGGCCCGCCACGCCGGCGTGCCCGTCGTCTACGTCAACGACAACTTCGGCCAGTGGCGCTCCCACCACGGAGAACTCCTCGAAAGGGCGCTCGCCGGCCGGTACGCCCGACTCGTCGAGCCGCTGGTGCCCGACGAGGCGTCCCTCTTCGTCGTCAAGGCGCGGCACTCCATCTTCTTCGAGACCCCGCTGTCGTACCTCCTCGACCAGGAGGGAATCGACCACGTCGTGCTCTGCGGGCAGGTCACGGAACAGTGCGTGCTCTACTCGGCCCTCGACGCCCACATCCGTCATCTCGAGGTCACCGTTCCCCGGGACGCCGTGGCCCACATCCACGCCGATCTGGCGGACGCCGCGCTGAGCATGATGCGGCGCAACATGGGCGCCCAGGTGTGCGACGGCGACGAGCTGTGGAAGTGAACGGCCGGGCCGGGCACGGCGGCTGACACCACCGTCGGCCGGCCGGCACGGAGCGCCGACCGCAGTGACCCTCCGCGTCCCGGCCCGGGCGGAGACGAGCGCAGAACCGCCCCCGAGCGGCACGGGCCGCCCTCCCACCGGTTCCTCCCACCACCAAGGGGCACACCGCACATGGCAGAGCTGACCCGACGCAGACTTCTGGGTTCGGCCGCGGGCGCGCTGGGCGCCGCAGCGGCCCTCGCCCTGCTCCCGCCGAGCGTCCAGAAGGCCGTCGCGGCCGGACAGCCCCGTCGGGGCTCGCTCGCCGACATCGAGCACGTCGTCCTGCTGATGCAGGAGAACCGCTCGTTCGACCACTACTTCGGCACCCTCTCCGGTGTGCGCGGCTTCGCCGACCCCGAGGCGCTCACCCTCGGCAGCGGACGGTCGGTCTTCTACCAGCCCGACGACGAGAACCCCAGCGGCTACCTGCTGCCCTTCCACCTCGACACCCGCACCTCCAGCGCCCAGGCCATCCCCTCGACCAGCCACTCCTGGTCGGTGCAGCACGACGCCTGGAACGCCGGCCGGATGGACCGCTGGCTGCCCGCCCACCGCAAGGCCGACGGCGCCAACGGCCCCTACGTCATGGGCTACTACACACGCGAGGACATCCCGTTCCAGTTCGCCCTCGCCGAGACCTTCACCGTCTGCGACCACTACTTCAGCTCGGTGCTGGGCCCGACCTGGCCGAACCGCCTGATGTGGATGACCGGTTCCATCGACCCGGAGGCGCTCCACGGCGGCCCGGTGACCCGCAACTCCGCGCCGACGCCCTTCAGCTGGACGACGTACGCCGAACGCCTCCAGGAGGCAGGCGTCAGCTGGAAGGTGTACCAGCAGGAGGACGACTACGGGTGCAACGTGCTGGAGCAGTTCGCCGCTTTCCGGAACGCGCTGCCCGGAACCGAACTGTACGAGCGGGGCGTACGACCCCAGCCGGAGGGCGCCTTCGAGGACGACGCCCGCAACGACCGCCTGCCGACCGTGTCCTGGATCATGCCCCCGGGCCACCAGTCCGAGCACCCGGACTACCTGCCGGCGGCCGGCGCGGCCTTCGTCGCCTCGAAGATCGAGGCCGTCGCGGCCGACCCGCAGGTCTGGGCCAAGACCGCGTTCATCCTCAACTACGACGAGAACGACGGCCTCTTCGACCACGTGCCACCCCCCACCCCGCCCGCCGGCACGCCCGGCGAGTTCGTCGGCGGCCTCCCGATCGGCGGCGGCTTCCGGGTCCCGGCGATCATCGTCTCGCCCTGGACCGTGGGCGGCTGGGTGGCCGGTGAGGCCTTCGACCACACGTCGACCCTGCGGCTGCTGGAACGACTCACCGGGGTCCTGGAACCCAACATCAGCGAGTGGCGGCGCAGCGCGTTCGGCGACCTCACCTCGGCGTTCCGCTTCGCGGACGGCAGCGCGCTCGCGCCGGCGCTGCCCGACGACACGGAGGAGCAGCTGGCGAAGGCGCGGACGGAGGTCGCCACCCTGCCCAAGCCCACCCTGCCCGGCGCCGACCAGACCTTCCCCTACCAGGAGACGGGCCGCCGCCCGCAGCGCTGACGCCCCGGCCGGGGTGTGCGCCGGCAGAGCCGCCCGAACCGTGACGTCCACGGCCGACCAAGGTCCGGTCAGTCGCGCGCGGCCGCCGGAGGGTCTGCGCGCGTAGACAGTGCGCAGTCCCGGGGAAGGAAGAACAGGGCGCAGATGCGCAGGGGCCCGGGCTCCCGGTTCTCCGCCATGTGGACGCCCCGCGGCCCCACCGGCTCGACGATGCAGCCCCCCGCGGGCGTCACGCACTCGGATCCGTCCGCCAGCGTCCGGGTCAGCACCCCGGCCGTCACGACGGCGACGACCCGGCCGTCGTGATAGTGCCAGGGCAGTGAGCCGCCCGGCGGGATCTCGTAGTCGGCGACCACCACCCGGGTGCCCTCCGGCGCGGCCAGGGCCAGCCGTTCGGTGAGGAGGCCGTCGGCGAGCAGAACCGGTGCGGGTTCGGCGGCGGTCCCGTTCCTCACGGGCGTGCGGCGGTTCACGCGGCGGTCGCCGGCAACGGCAGGGGCCCGGGGCGCCGGGCCCGCCGGAGCCCTCCGGGGCCCGCCCGGTCCGGTAACTCGGCAGGGTTCATGTTCCGCTGGTCAGTGCGTTCCACAGCGGTGACACTAGCCCACCGGTGTCACACGGCGTCACACGGGCGTGACGCCGGGGTGACCGGGAGTCAAGGCCGGCCCACCGAGTGATCCTGCCGCCCGATCTCTGCGTCTCCCAGGGCGGGACTCGCACACATCTCGTGCGACGAGTGGTTGGGGAGACCATGAGCATGCTGCGCCTGCGCCCGGAAGTGGAGCGGCCTCACGAGGGCCACGCCGGTGGCGAGCCTCGCGCCGACGGTACCGCGGACCAGCCGCCGGGCAACCCGCTCCGCCGTGCCGGGGCATTCGTCGGCCGCACGGTGCGGGGTGAATGGCACGGCATCGTCGTCGACCCCGTGCGGCAACTCGTCCGGCGCGGGCCCGCGGCCCTGCTGCTGGCGGTCGTCGCCTGCGTGGGCGTGATCTTCTTCCACGGCATCGCCCAGCACCCCGTGGGCGCGGCGGCGGTGCGCCTGCTCGGCGGGGTCCAGGGCGACCTGCCCCTGTGGCTGGCCCTGCTGCGCACCCCGGTCTCCCTGTACGTCCCGGCGCTCGACCTGCCGGTGTGGGCCGGCATCACCCAGTTGTTCCTCGCCTTCGCCCTGGCGGAGCTCGCCCTCGGGCGTCGCAGGACCCTGCTGATCGCCTACGCCTCCACCCTGGCCGGCACCCTCACCGTGCGGGTGATGCTGGCGATCGGACCCGGCTCGTGGGGCCTCGGACTGCCGCCCGAGGCCGGACAGGTGCTCGACACCGGTCCGTCCGCCGCGGTCGTCGGGCTCTTCACCTATATCTCCGTCGTCCGCCGCGCGCCCATCGTGTTCACGCTCACCGGCGGCTCGATGGTGTGGGAGTCGATAGCCAAGCCCAACCTCGCCGGTCGCGAGCATCTGATCGCCGTGGCCGCCGCCGTCGTCATGGGTCTGCTGCAACTGCGCGCGGACCGCAGGCGGCAGGCTCGGCCCGACCTCGTGGATGCTCCGGCGGGATGACGGCCGGCTGTGCCCTGCGCGCGGTGCGGGCGCGGGAGAGGGGGCTTGTCTGAGATCTTGCTATGAATTCGCCGTGCGGTTGAACACTTCCGCGCCCGGCAGCGTATGAGGCCGGGGGATTTCATGTCCGTGGCCGCCGACGACGCGTAGGAGCACTCCTTGGCACAGAACAGGCGCAGAAGACCGACGGGCGGACGGCGGGCCGGCTTCGCCGCGATGGCGCTCATCCTCGGCGGCGGCGGGCTGATGGCGGCGAACGTCTACGCCTCGGCGACCGAGGACGGCACCGCGGGCAACTCCGTGCGCAAGGGCGGCAACAGCGCCGTCACCATCGACTGCCCGGACGTGGGTGCCAAGCTGACGACCGTCCCGGAGCAGGCCTCCGCGGAGGTCGACCGCGAACTCGCGGTGCTCGACGAGCAGGTCGCCGCGGCCTACCGGCAACTCCAGGAGTCGGCGCAGTCCGTGCGCCAGGACGCGGGCTTCGCCGACAACGCGGTGATGAACCCGCTCAAGGAGAAGCGCGGCGCGACGATCGAACGGATCGCGGTCGCCATCGACCGGGTCGGCGACCGCCCCGAGGGGCTCGAGTCCCTCGCCTCCTGCACCCTGCGCGCCTCCGACGACCAGGCGGACGAGGGCGCCGACGGCAAGGGCGACGAGAACCAGGGCGACGGCCAGGACGGCCAGGACAAGGGCGACAAGGGCCAGGACGGCAAGGGTCAAGGCGGTCAGGGCCAAGGCGGTCAGGGTCAGGGCGGCGGCCAGCAGGGCAACGGCGGACAGGCCGGGAACGGTCCGGTCGCCGCGGACTTCGCGGACATCACCTCCGTCCAGCCGGCGCAGCAGAGCCCCGACCCGCGCTCCGGCCCCTCCCGCGGCGTCTTCGTCACCAGCTGCGGCGTCAATGCGGGCGGCCTGTTCAACTCGGACAACGTGATCGTGGCGCCGGGCGTGAGCAACGGAGCCCACCACTTCCACGACTACGTCGGCAACCAGTCGAACAGTGCCTTCGCCTCTGACGACGACCTGGCCAAGGCCGAGACGAGCTGCGTCGACCAGGGCGACAAGTCGACCTACTACTGGCCCGTGCTGCGCCTGCAGAACGGCGCCCAGGAGCAGGACGCCCAGAGCCCGGGCGGCGGCGTCGAGGGCAACGCGGGCAAGATCATCACTCCGAAGGACGTCACGCTGACCTTCGTCGGCAACCCGCGCTCCAAGGTCACGGCCATGCCGCGGCTGCTGCGCATCATCACCGGCGACGCGAAGGCCTTCGTCAACGGCACGGCCAACGCCAACGCGTCGTGGAGCTGCACCGGGTTCGAGGACCGGCAGCTCAAGGACAAGTACCCGCTCTGCCCGTCCGGCAGCGACGTGGTGCGCACCTTCCGTTTCCAGAGTTGCTGGGACGGCTCCAACATCGACAGCGCCAACCACCGCACCCATGTGGCGTTCGCCGGCGCCGACGGCTCCTGCCCGGCGGGCTTCGAGGCCGTGCCGCAGCTGGTGCAGCGCATCGTGTACGACGTCGACGCGCCGAGCCTGCAGGACGGCGGCAGGACGACCCCCCTCTTCGCGGTGGACTCCTTCCCGGAGCAGCTGCACAAGGCGGTCACCGACCACGGCGACTTCATCAACGTCTTCGACGAGTCCCTGATGCGGCAGATGGTCGACTGCATCAACGACGGCCGCCAGTGCGGAGCCGGCCAGAACGGCGGCGGGAACGGCGGCAACGCAAACGGCGGGAACGGCGACGACAACGGCGGCAACGGTTCCGGTAACGGGGACAACGGAAACGGCGGCGACAACGGTTCCGGTAACGCCGGCGGCGACGGTTCCGGTAACGGTGGCGACAACGGTTCCGAGAACGGCGGCGGCGACGGCGCTGGTAACGGTTCCGGTAACGGGGACAACGGAAACGGCGGCGACAAGGGTTCCGGTAACGCCGATGGCAACGGCGGCGGAAACTCCGACGGCAACGGTTCCGGAAACGCCGACGGCAACGGTTCCGGAAACGACGACGGAGCCGGTCAGAACGCACAGCCGTCCGCAGGCAAGCCCGCTCCCCAGGCGCAGCCCAGGAACGAGCCTCGCGTCGACGCGAAGCCGTCGGCGAAGGCGGCCGCCTCGGCGCCTCCGGCGCCTCCGGCGGGTTCGGGCGGCGAGATCGGCGCCCCTGCGACCGCCCCGCCGACCGTGTCCGCCCCGGCGCAGTCGCAGGTCCAGCCTCCGGCCGACACGGGAGTCGTCACCGGCGGCACCGAGCAGCAGGCGGTGCAGGGCGGTCTCGCCGAGACCGGCGCCAACCTGTGGCCCGGGGCGCTCGGCGCGCTGCTGGTGATCGGCGGCTTCGTCGTCCTGCGCCGCAACGCCCGGCGCAACTGAGCTGCTGAGTCCGATCGGCATGACCAGGGGCCCGTCGCACCGCGACGGGCCCCTGGTCGTCCGTCTCCCCGGGCCGAGACCCGGTAAGTGGCCCCGCACGCCGAAGGCGGAACTCACGTCACGGCACCACCGGTTCGCGGTCCCAGCCCCAGCCCCAGCCCCAGCCCCGGCGACGCGCCGTCCGGCGGCAGGCGGCAGGCGGCAGGCGGCAGGTGACGGGCGACGAGTGACAGGTGCGCGGCGGCGGCGAACACACGTCCGGCGTGCGGCGTCGACCGGCCTGTCGAGGTCGCCGCGGAGTGGAACGCCGACCCGGACACCGCATCGCGGGGTCGCGGTCACGCCGGGGCGCTGCGCCATGGACAATTGATCGAGATCGTTGGTGCTGTCGACGCACGACAAGGAGCCTCGGAGCATGGCGGGCGCACGGTGAACGGAACAGGCAGATCGAAGTGGGCGCTGCCGCACGTCGGCCCGGCGCAGCAGGACGCCGTCGCCCGCGCGCGCGGCTGGGCGCGGCTCGCCCTGGCGCTGGTGGCCGCGTGCGTGGCGGTGGTCATGGTCGGCACCGGTTCCGGCGGCTGGCTGGTACTGCTCTCCGGGTTCGCCCTGCTCGCGCTGGCCGCGGCGGGCGTGTGGTGGATGCTGGCGCACCGGGGAGGGCCCCGGCTGCTCGGGGGTCTGCTGGCGGTGACCGCGCCCGTGGGCGTGCTGGTGCTGTACGCGACGTCCGGGCTGTGGCCGGTGGCGGTGGGCGCGCTCGCGCTGTGGGCGGGGGCGCTGGCCTCGGCCCGGGCCGCGTTGCGCAGCGTGCGCCGTCCCAAGGGCACCCACGGCCGCAGGACCCCGCCGCCGCGCCGACCGGTGCTGATCATGAACGTGCGCTCGGGCGGAGGCAAGGTCGTCAAGCACGACCTCGCGGCGCGCGCCGAGTCCCTCGGGGCCCGGGTGATCCTGCTCGGCGTCGACGACGGTTACGTCGACCCGGCGGCGGAGGCCCGTCGGGCCGTCGCCGAGGGCGCGGACCTGCTCGGCGTCGCGGGCGGCGACGGCACCCAGGCGCTGGTGGCGGGCGTGGCGGCCGAACTCGACGTGCCCTTCCTGGTGGTCGCCGCCGGCACCCGCAACCACTTCGCCATGGACCTCGGCCTCGACCGCACCGACCCGGTGCGCAGCCTCGACGCCCTCACGAGCGGCGTCGAACTGCGAGTGGACCTCGGTGACGTGAGCGGACGGCCCTTCGTCAACACCGTCTCCTTCGGGGCTTACGCGGAGATAGTGCAGAGTCCCGACTACCGCGACGCCAAGGCCGCCACGGCCCTCGACCACCTGCCCGACCTGCTGCAGGGCGCTTCGGGCCCGGTTCTGGCCGTGCGCACGGACGACACCGCGGTGCACGCGCCGCAGGCGCTGCTGGTCAGCAACAACGCCTACGCCCGCGCGGACCCGTTGGGCGGTGGCCGTCGCCCCCGGTTGGACTCCGGGCTGCTCGGTGTGATCGGCGTGCGGGTGGAGAGCGCGGCCCAGGCCGCCGAACTCGCCCTGCTCGGCGAGCGCGCGGGCAGCATCACCTCGGTGACCTCCAAACGCGTCGTCGTCGAGGCCGACCGCGAGCGCATCGCGGTGGCCGTCGACGGTGAGGCTCTCGAACTCGACATTCCCGTGGTGTGCACGGTACGGCCCGCCGCGCTGCGGGTCCGGGTGCCGCGGCACCGCCCGGGCGCGGCCTACGCGCCCCCCACGGTCGACTGGCGGCGCGTCGCCCGACTCGCGCTCGGCCATCCCGACCCCCGCACGATCAAGGAGGCCTACGATGTCTGACCGCCCAGCGAAGCTGACCGCCCGGCGACTGGTCGGCGACCTCGCCACCCTGGACCAGGCTCTGTACGAGGCCGTCACCGTGACCAGGACGCCCACCCTGGACACGGCGCTGCGCCGGCTGTCCGCGGCCGCCGATCACTCCAAGCTGTCCTTCGCGGTCGCCGCCGCGCTCGCCCTGCGCGGCGGTCGCCCGCGCCGGGCAGCGCTGCTCGGCGTCGCTGCCATCGGCGTCGCCTCGGCCAGTGCCAACCTGCTCGGCAAGCAGCTCGTGCGCCGTCCCCGGCCGCATCGTGCGGAGGACTCGCCGTACCCGGGCCGGCACGTGCCGATGCCGCACTCGGCGTCGTTCCCGTCCGGGCACACCGCCTCGGCCGTCGCCTTCGCCGCCGCCGTCGGCCCGACGCTGCCGGTCTCCGCGGTACCGCTCGGAGCGCTGGCCTGCGCGGTGGGTTACTCGAGGGTCCACACCGGCGTGCACTATCCGGGCGACGTGGTGGCCGGCGCGGTCCTCGGCACGGGTGCGGCTGCACTCGTCCTCGCTCTCGCCGCCCGCGTCGGGGACTGATCGCCGGCGGCGGGCGGGCCTACGGCTTGCCGCAGTGCAGGAACAGATGGGGCTCGGGGCCGGCCTCGGGGTGGTCGGGGGTGAACAGGACGCTCTCCTCGTCCAGCACGGTGAGGCCGGCGGCGGTGACGACGTCGACCAGGCCGTCCCGGGCGTAGCTGGTCACCCGCACCGGCTGCCCCATGAAGACGGCGTCGACGCCCTCCACGTCCACCGGCACGGTGGCCAGGGCGAGGCTGCCGCCCGGCAGCAGCGCCCGCGCCAGTCTGCCGATGAGCTCGCTCTGTTGCGCCCGTTCCATCTGCAGCAGGGAGAAGTACGCGCAGGCGGCGTTCAAGGAGCGCTCTCGCAGCGGGAGCCGCCGTACATCCACGCACCGGAACGTGGCGTCCGGCACCTGGCGCGCGGCGAGGTCGACCATGACGGGGGAGACGTCGACGCCCAGCACGCGATGGCCCGCGGCCGCCAGGGTCGCCGCCGTGGGCCGTCCGGTTCCGCTGCCGACGTCCAGGACGTCGCTGCCCGGTGTGAGTCTCCCGAGCAGCCAGTCCAGGGATCTGCGGTGCGCTTCCGAGTGGGCGAACGCCTTCTCGTACGCGGGTCCCAGCGCGTCGAAGACCCGCGCCGCGCGCTGTTCGTCGTCCTCGCTCGTCACGTCGGCTCCTCCTCGTGATGTGCGGGTCCCGGGGGCCGCGCACGGATGGGTTCACGCCAGGTGAGCGGAAACACTTCCCGAAACGGGCCGGAATCATGTTTTCCACTACCGTAAGTAACATGATGCAATCCCCTTGACGCGGAAGCTACTGGTGAGTAGCTCTGACTGCCGCGGACCGTCGTTTCGTTCGGAGGACCCCCCCATGAACTCACCCGAGGACGCCCTGCAGGAGACCCGCGCCGCCTACGACGAGCATGGCCGCACGTGCCGTCAGTGTCACTACGACGGGGCGCCGTGCGCCGTCTCCAAACTCCTTCTGCGCGCCTACAACAACGCCAGAAGGGCGCAGGCGCACTCCCGTCCCGCCATGCGCTGACGAGCCGGCGGCTCACGTCGGGGCGGCCGGTCCCCGCCCCGCCCCGGTGCATGCGATGCGCGCGAGGGGACGCACCCGGGTGTGCGGCGGGCGCGAGGGGACGCCGCCGGGTGTGCGGCAGGTGCGAGCGGACGCCCCCGAGGCCGGCCTCAGGCGGGGCGGACGGCGCCGCGCAGCGCGCCCTCCCCGTAGGGAAGGATCGCCTCTTCGCGGATGGCGGCGCCCGGACCGGGGGCGTGGATCATCATGCCGTTCCCCGTGCACAGCCCGACATGACTGAGGTCGTCGAAGAAGAAGACGAGGTCGCCGGCGCGCAGGTCGGCCAGGCTGATCCGGGTGAAGGCCTTGGCCTGGTCGATGGCGGCCCTCGGCAGGCTCACCCCGGCGGCCTTCCAGGCGGCCTGGGTGAGGCTGGAGCAGTCGTAGGACTCCGGTCCCGTGGCTCCCCACACACAGGGCCGTCCGGTCTGGGCCCGGGCGAAGGCGAGCGCCTTGTCCGCCTTGCCCAGGTAGGCCGTCCCGGTGGCGCTGACGGTGATGTCTGCGGGGGCGGCGGGCCGGACGGGCTCGGGGAGCGGGGTCGCGGGCGCGGCGAGGCCGACGGAGGTCTGGTAACCGTGCCCGGCGGTCGGCATGTCCGGCGTGGGCGCCGGGAGGCCGAGTCCGGACGTGGGGTAGGCCGGGGCGGGGGCCGTTCCGACCGAGGCGAAGCCGAACTCGGGGGACGCGACCGGAATCTCGGGGTACGCGTAGCCCGCGGGAGGCGTCATCGTCCCCAGTTCGTCCATGAGATGGTCCGGCGCGACCGCACCCGCCGTGGAGGCCGCGAAGCCGGATTCCGGTGCCGCGGCGCCGAGGCCGGGTATCGCGTAGCCGAACGACGGTGTGCCGAAGCCGGTTTCCGCGCCCCCCTGGTCGGGTGCCGGTTCCACCAGGGCGATGTCGGACGCCGAGAACGCCGGCGCCGGCGCGGGGAAGGAGAACCCGCCGGTGTCGAGGAGGCTGTCCGGCCCGGCCGGCGGTACGGCGACGGGAGCCATGGCGGGCGCGACGGCGGGCCGTCCCGCCCAGGCGGCGGTGATCTCCGCACGGAACGCCTGCTGTTCCGCGGTGTCCCAAGGCTGTTGGACCGGCTGCGGGTCGGCCGGCTGCTGAGGTCCGGCGGCGGGCGGATAGCTCGTCTGCGCGGTCGCCGCGGGCAGGGACTGCGTCGACGGCGAGGATGTGGACTGTGCGGGGATGAACGCGGTGAGCGCGGGCTGTCGGGCGGGCGCAGGCTGGGCGACAGCCCGGGCCAGCATCTCGCGGGCCGTGGCGAGCTTGCGCCCGATCCGTTCCTTGGTGCTCCTGAGCGAGGCCTGCCGGTCTGCGGGAGCGACGGCGGCTGAGGCGGCCGGCTCGGGAGCGGCGGGGAGCGCGGCCAGGGCGGGCAGGGGCGCGGGGAGCGCGGCCGGTACGGCGGCCTCCAGGGTCCTGGGCTCGCTGCGGCGCGGTTCGATCGCTGCGGGCGGCGCGGCCATGGCGGGTCCGGTGAGCTCCGGAATCCGTCGCGCCGCGGCTTCGAGTTCGCGGATCGTCGCACTGTCCGCGGAGGGTCCGGGCCGGGCCGGACGGGGCGATCGGCGATCGGCCGGCAGCACGGCGGCGGTGGTCGGTCCGATCTTGTCGCGCGCCACCTCGAACCACTGCTTGGCCACCGAGTCGAGCGAGGGATCGACGGACCCGCGGCCGCTGTCGGCTACGGAACCGACCGTCCGGCGCGAGAGGTTCGACATCGCGCGCGTGGCGTTGTAGGTGCCCGTGTCGGTCTCGGCCCGGTCGTACAGCGAGCTGACACGCTGCTGGATCTCCGCCCGGCTCGGCTCGTTGGCGCCGCCTGGGGACCGGGGGCTGCGATCCGTCGCCATGGAAGACGTTCTCCTTCCGTGCTCCGCCGGTGTGTTGCGGCGGAATCCGGGCGACCCCTGTTGCGGGTGACCCAAGCCCCCTGCCTTGAAAGGCAGTCGAACGGCCTGGGCGTCAACCTAGCCAACTTGTGTGCCTGGTGTGAAGATTGAGGTGTTAAATGTCCGATACGTATTCGTGACCTTCGTCTCTTGTCGGTGACGCCCCGTCGTCGTGCCGACAACGGGGCGCATCCTGGTGTCCGGCTGTGCGCGGCCGGCGTCTGTCGGTCACGAGCGGCGGATCGTTCCGCCTTCGCCCCGGCCTCGCGGGCTCACGGACGCCGGATGCGGCCGGCCTCGTCATGGGCCAGCAGCGACAGCAGCGACGCCACGCTCAGTCCCGCCTCGGCGGGATGACGCAGCGCCTGTCCGGGCTCGATCCGGTAGATGTTGCTGCGCCCTTCCTTCGTGTGGGACAGATAGCCGTCCTGCTCCAGGTCCGCGATGATCTTCTGGACCGCCCGCTCGGTGAGCCGGCAGTGTGCGGCGATGTCCCGGATGCGGGCGCTGTGGTTGTCCGCGATGGCCGCGAGGACGCGGGCGTGGTTGGTCAGAAACGTCCATCCGCTGTGTGGCTCGGGCACTCCCTCCATGAAGCCATCTTATGCCCGAGCTTTCGCGAATACAAAGGACGGAAGTTCATTTCGTGTATCTGTTGACGTACGACGGTCGGAGGGTGAGTCTTGAGGTGACATGTGGAGTGACCGAGGGAGGCGGTCATGGCGGAACCGGTATACGACGCGGACGCCGGAGGCGGCGATCCGTGCACGGGTGCGGAGTCCCGCGACGCGCACCACGTCGGCGCGACGGCCGGGACTGACATCAGCGTCCGCACCGACGGGGAGCGGGTCGTCGTGGCGGTACGGGGCGAGCTCGACCTCGACTCGACCGTGCCCCTCGAACGAGCCCTGGGCGCCGCGCTCGACGCGGCGGAGGCCGGGATCGACCTGGAGCTGGACGGAGTCGTGTTCTGTGACTGCTCCGCCCTGAACGTGCTGCTCGGCGCGCGCGAGCGAGGCCTGCGGCAGGGCAGGACGGTCGTCCTGCGCTCGGTCGGCCCGGCGGTGGAACGGCTGCTGACGCTGACCGGCACGGGATCGCTTTTCGCGGCCGTCCCCAGCCCCGAAGGCGCCGCACGTGGCGCCGTCGACCGCGACGGCGACCGCGCCCACGACGGTGCCCTCGACCAAGGGGCCGGGCCCGGTTCGGGCGGCACCCGCTCAGCCTGCCCGCCGGACGGAGAGCTCGACGGAAGCCCCCCGGGACACCTGCGCATCGAGCTCGTGCGACTGCGGCGGGCGTTGCGGACCCGCCCGGTGATCGACCTGGCCTGCGGCGTCCTCATGGCGTCCTTCGATCTGAGCGCCGACGACGCCTGGCGGGTCCTGGTGCTGGCCGCCCGGAACACCGACGGCACGGTGCGGGGCCTCGCCCGGGACCTGGTCGGCGCCGTCGAGGGGAACCCGGCGCCGGGCGCCCTGCCGGAAGCGGTGACCGCGGCGGTGGCCGAAGTCAGGTCCTAGCGGGCGCTTGCGGCGGTCGCCGCGGTGGCCGCCGCGCGGCGTCCGGTTCCGCCCTCGGGGGCGTTCTCGGGTAGAAATGGCTGACATGCGCGTCGATCATGATCCCGAAACCCTGGGCGCGGGCGCCTTCTACCGGCTGCTCACCGCCGTCGTCGTACCCCGGCCGATCGCGTGGGTGTCGACCCTCGCGGCGGACGGCACCGCCAACCTCGCCCCGCACTCGTTCTTCACGGTGGCCTGCACCGACCCGCCGATCGTCCAGTTCACGTCAGTGGGACGAAAGGACTCGTTGCGCAACGTCGAGGCCACCGGCGAGTTCGTCGTCAATCTCGCACCCGAGGAGCTGCTCGGGCAGATCAACGCCACCGCCACCGACTTCCCCGCGCACGAGGGCGAGTTCGACGCGGTCGGCATCGAACGGGAGCCCTCCCTGCGCGTGCGGCCGCCCCGCGTGGCGGACTCGCCCGTGGCCCTGGAGTGCCGTCTGCACTCCACCGTGGTCATCGGCGACTGCACGCTGGTCCTCGGGGAGGTCGTGCACGTCGCCGTGGACGAGGACGTCGTCGTCGACGGCCGCCCGGACATCCGAAGGCTGAGGCCGCTCTCGAGGCTGGGCGGCAACGAGTGGGGCACCGTCGGCGAGGTCCACGACCTTGCCCGCGTTCCCTACCGCGACCTGCCGCCGTCCTGACCGGTACGCCTTTATGCTCGGCTCATGACGAGACGGGCGACGAAGGGCGACGGGGCCGACGGCTCCTGGTGTTCGCTGTGGTCGAGGAACTCGGCGTTGTCGATCGGCTCCGTCAACTCCTTCCTCTCCGTCGGCTCGGTGGGCAGCTCCCTCTCCGTCGCCTCCGTCGGCGGATTCCTGTCCGTGGGGTCGGTCGGCTCCGCCCTGTCCGTCGCCTCCGTCGGATCCTGGCTCAGCGCAGGCTCGGTGCTGAGCGCCCGTTCCACCGGCTCGGTGCTCACCTACCGTTCGCGCGTAACGGTGGCCGCGGCGACGACGGCCGCCGGGCTGGCGCTGCTGGCCTGTACCTGGAAGTACGGCCGCAGCCGCCCCGTTTCGTGAGTCATCCGGTGGGCTGCGGATTCCCCGTCCCCGCCACTCGCGCGCGGTAGGCGCGCAGGCCGCCCGGAGATCCCGGCTGAAGGGCCGGATCGGCGGCGCCCGGCCGCCGGGCGACCGCCGACACCGTGGGCAGAGGGCTCGGACCGGGTGAGTGTGCCAGGGCGCACCGTGCCGGGCGGCGCCCCGGATCAGCCGGGCGACCGTGACGCCCTCCGTCCCGAACCGCACACGGACCGGGCCCCGCGGCCTCCGGTCGCGCACGGCATTGTCAGTGGCCGCCGCTAAGTTCGTTCGTGTCGCGCCGCTCAGGTGCGACGACCCCCCTTGTGCTGCGCCGAGCCGGCGTGTGCAGCCGCGTGCCGCAAAGGAGATGGTGTGTTCTCGGACCGGGAGAACTGGGAGAGGGCGAGCACGGCCCGGGTGGTGCCGCCCGCGCGGCCGCGCAAACTGGCCAAGGTCCCTTTCGTCGAACTGGCCGACGGACGCCTGCAGGGCGTCGTCTCCAGCGGCTCGGACATCGAGCGGGTGTACGTCTCGTCGGTCGCCGCGGGCACCTACGCCTTCGCGTGCAGCACCAACAACAACCGCCCCTGCGGCGGCGCGCGCGGCTCGTTCTGCAACCACATCCGCGCTCTGATCACCGAGGCAGTGCTGCAGTACGGGGCCGACCGCGTCGCCCGCTACCTGCGCGTGGAGCCCGCCGGCCCGCAGGCCGACGCCGGCGCCCTCACCGTCGCGATGACCGGATCCCGCCCGCCCCAGGCGGACGGCAAGGCGACGGCCGCCCCCGTCTTCAGCCGGTTCCTGCGGCACCTGGCCTATCTCGAACTGGCCCCCGTCACCGTGCCGCTGCCGGAACTGCAGTGGTTCCCGCCGACCCGACCGGAGTCCGCCCCGGCAGCGACCGGACACGGGCCGCAAGCCGCGCAGGGGGCCCGGACCGGACCTCACGCCGCACCCGTCGAGGGACTCGACGAGGCGCTGTCGGCGGTCGACGCCTTCGACCACGCCCTCGCCGGCGGCCTGCTGCGCCCGCGCCCCGACCGGGTCGGCGGCCTCGGCGACCTCGCCCGGGCGGTCTCCGGCAGCCCGCTGGCCGCACGGGTGGAGGAGGCGGCCGAGAAGGCCGCGGCGGGCTCCGCGAGCGAGGACCACCTCGTCGCCCTCGCCGCCGCACGCACCGCCCTGCTGGGCGCCGTGCACGACGCCCTCGTCGCGAGCGCCGACGAACTGAGCGGCCGCCTGCGCGAGGAACCCGCGCCCGTGGTCGCCGGCCGGCGCACGACGGTGAACCTGCTGGCGGCAGCCCGCACCTGGCTCACGGACCTCGCCCGCACCGGCTGGCAGGGCATCGACCACGAGCTGGCCGGCGGAGCCGCCCCGATCGTCTCCGCCATGCTGCCGGAGCCCGGACTGCGCCGGCCGGCCACCCTGCTCGACGGATTCGCCGCCGAACTCGCCGCCTCCTGCCCCGGCGCGGCCCTGGACCGTGTCCCGGAGCGCCGCTGGGCCGACCTGTGGTCCCGCGCCCTGTTGCTCACCACCCCCGGCGCGGCCGACACCCCCGTGGCCGGCACCGCCACCGGCCGGCTCCTGCCGCTCGGCGTCGACCTCCACGAACACGCGACCGCCGCACAGGCCCAGGTCCACGCGGTCTTCGAACCGGCCGACGGCAGCGCGCCGCGGCTGGTCCGCGCGAGCGTCTGCACGCCGAAGCCGGACACCGTCGTCGCAGCCGGCGTCTGGCAACTGCTGCGGCCGCACCTCTCGCTGCTCACCGCCCTCGGCGAGGGCCGGTCGATGGAACTCGACGCCATGCCCCTCACCGAGGAGGGCGACCTTCTCTGGGACGACGCCCTCGCCCGCCCGGGCGACCCCGCCGACGCCCTCGCCACCGCGCGGGTCGTCCTGCCGACCGCCGTCGCGCCGCTCACCGCACCCCTTAACCGCCATCCCGCGCGCATCGCCGAGCCGGTGTTCCTGGAGGGCTACGACCGGCGGGAGGACGGCGACGTCCTCATCTTCACCGTCGCCGGCCGCGACCTTCTCGTCGACACCGACCGCATCCCGGCCGCCGGACCGCTCACGCCCGAGGCCGTGGCCGGCTCCCGCGCCTGCGTGGGCCTGCTCCGCTGGGACGACGGGGGCCTGCGTCTTCAGCCGCTCGCCGTCGAGACCACTGTGCGCAGGAAGGCCGTCGCCCTGCACGCGGGGGCGTGGGCCGGCGGCACCGATGACAAGGCCGGCGCCCGGGCCGAGAAGGCCGCCACCGATGCCGTGACCGTCCTGCGCGAACGGGCGGGAAGGCTGCTGCGGAAATGAGCGACGACATGCTGCGACCAGGCGCCGAGGTTCCCACGATCCCTGCGGTCCGCGCCGTCCCCGACGACAACCGCCGGCAGGTTCTCTACTGGCGGCTGCTGGCCCGGCTCTTCGATTCCGAGGAGCAGATCGCCCTCGAGTCCGCGAGCCTCGCCGTCGTCGAGGACATCGGCCTGCCGGCCGCCCTGCTGGACCCGCGGTCCTCCGTGGACTCCCTCGTCCAGCGTCACCCGGAACTCGCAGCGGAATTCGACGGGTTGATGGTCCCCGAAGCCGAAGCCGAAGCCGATGCGGGAGTGGGTGCCGAAGCCGAAGCCGATGCGGGAGTGGGTGCCGAAGCCGAAGCCGAAGCCGATGCGGGAGTGGGAGCCGAAGCCGAAGCCGATTCCGAAGCGGGAGCGGGAGCCGACGCGGGAGCCGAAGCCGAAGCCCGCAGCGGCGAGGGCCGCCACCGGGCCGACGAGGTGCGGCGGGCCGCGCTCGTCTCCAAGGTGCTGCTGAACGTCTTCGCGACGGGCGCCGGAGCCGTCAGCGCCGAGCAGCTGTCCCGCTGGCAGAGTGACGCCGGCTGGCTGGAGCGCGCCCTCGGATGTCGCCCGGGCGACCTGCGCGGCGGGCGGGGTCCGGCCGCAGGCGCGGGCGGCCTCGTGCCCGGCATCGGTGCGGAACTGGCAGACGTGGAAGCCGACCTGGTACAGCGCATGCATCTGCGCGAAGTGCTCGCCGACCCCGCCCTGGCCGCGCGGCTCACCCCGAGCATGTCGCTCATCGAGCAACTGCTCCGCGACAAGGACAACCTCTCCGGCGTCGCTCTGGCCAACGCCAAGGCGCTCATCCGCCGATTCGTCGACGAGGTCGCGGACGTGCTGCGCACCCAGGTGGAGAAGTCCACCGTCGGCGCGATAGACCGCTCGGTGCCGCCCAAGCGCGTGTACCGCAACCTCGACCTCGACCGGACCGTCTGGAAGAACCTCACCAACTACAGCCCCGAAGAGGAACGCCTCTACGTCGACCGCCTCTACTACAGGCACACCGCCCGCAGAACGACACCGCAGCGGCTCGTCGTGGTCGTGGACCAGTCGGGCTCGATGCTCGACTCCATGGTCAACTGCACCATCCTGGCGTCGATCTTCGCCGGACTGCCCAAGGTCGACGTGCACCTGATCGCGTACGACACCCGCGCGATCGACCTCACTCCCTGGGTCCGCGAGCCGTTCGAGGTGCTGCTGCGCACCAAGCTCGGCGGCGGCAACGACGGCCCGGTCGCCATGGCCATGGCCCGTCCGAAGATCGCCGAGCCCAAGAACACCGTCATGGTGTGGATCTCGGACTTCTACGAGTTCGACCGCTCCCAGCCCCTCTTCGAGGGCATCGAGGAAGTCCACCGCTCCGGCGTCAAGTTCATCCCCGTCGGCTCGGTCACGAGCTTCGGCCGGCAAGAGGTCAACCCCTGGTTCCGGGAGCGGTTCAAGGCGCTCGGCACACCCGTGATCTCCGGCCGCATCGACAAGCTCGTCCACGAGCTCAAGTCGTTCCTCACCTGACCCGCACGCTCCCTTCCGAAAGGCCCCCCGATGACCGACCTGCTGCGCGCCCCCGCCGAACTCAAGTACGCCGAGGAACTCGACTGGCTGGAGTCGATCGACGACAACCCCAAGCCGTTCTCCTGGCGGCTCTCGCCGAAGATGGTCCGGCTGTTCGTCCTCGGTTCCGAGCGCGCCGACGGCCTCGACCGGGAGATCGCCCAGAAGTGGTTCGGCGACCGCAGCTTCGTCGAGCGCTCCATCGTCACTCTCGCCTCGGACCGCGGCCTGCTGCTGATCGGCGACCCGGGCACCGGGAAGAGCTGGCTGGCCGAACTGCTGTCGGCCGCGATCTCCCGCAACTCCACCCTGGTGGTGCAGGGCACCGCGGGCACCACCGAGGACCACATCAAGTACTCGTGGAACGTCTCGATGGTCATCGCCAAGGGCCAGTCGAGGGAGTCGATGATCCCCTCGCCGATCATGACGGCCATGGAGACCGGCGCGATCGGCCGCTTCGAAGAGCTCACCCGCTCCACCAGCGACGTCCAGGACGCACTGATCTCGATCCTCTCCGAGAAGTACATCTCCGTCCCGGAGCTGGGCAGCGACCAGGACAGCGACAACATCGTGTTCGCCAAGCCCGGCTTCTCCGTCATCGCCACCGCCAACAGCCGCGACCGCGGCGTCAACGACCTCTCCTCGGCGCTCAAGCGCCGCTTCAACTTCGTCCGCATCCCCGTCGTCACCAACAAGAAGAGCGAGGCGGAGATCGTCCGCTTCCGCACCGAGGAACTGCTGCGCCGCCACCGCATCGAGCTGGACGTCCCGCCGACCCTGCTCGACGTGCTGCTGCAGAGCTTCGCCGACCTGCGGGCCTCCTCGGCGGCCGCCGGCAGCGACGACGAGAAACTGGAGTCCGCCCTTTCCACCGCCGAACAGATCGGCGTCCTCGAGGACGCCGTCCTGCACAGCAACTTCTTCGGCGAGCGAGCGCTCACCGCCCGCACCCTCGCCTCCTCGCTCGTCGGTTCGCTGGCCCGGCGCGCACCCGAGGACCTCGCCATCCTCAACAAGTACCTGCACGGCGTCGTCGAACCGCGCAGCAAGGAACAGGGCGGCTCCTGGCCGGAGTTCCTCGAGGGCGGCCGCGACGCCATCGCGACCCTGTCATGAGCGGCGCCTTCGACGCGTTGCGCGGTCAACTGCATGAGGCGGCAACGGCGTTCGCCGACGGACCCGGAGCGCTGGAGGGCATCCTGCGGGGCATCGTCGACGACGTCGAGCGCGCCGTGCGCGAGCCGCTGGAGATCTTCCCGGTCTGCCACCACTCGCCGGCCTCGGCGATCGCCATGGCGCGCCGGCTGCGCGAGAAGCAGCCCAAAGTCGTCTACCTCGAGCTGTGCGAGGACATGGCGCCGCTCCTGACCGAGCTGCGCAACTGCCGCCTGCCGGTGGCGGTGCAGTCGTTCGCCACCGAGATCGAGGGGTTCCCCGCCGACTGGTCGCCGCTGTCGGTGGTCGCGCCGGTCACCGAGGCATCGGCCGAGTACCAGGCCATCGCCTACGCGCTCGACACGCCGGGCGTCGAACTGGTCCTCGTCGACCGTTCCTCGGACCACGTCTTCCAGTGGGAGACCGACTCCGGCGCCGACCCCCTGGCCGAGGCCGGCGCAGACGTGCCCGAGACACCGGAGCAGACCGCCCTGCACGGCGACGCCGTCGGCGTGGAGATCGGCGACCTGCGCCCGCGCTTCGCCGAACTGGAGGAGCATCTGCTGCGTCACGGCCGGGTGCGGCACTGGTCGGAGTGGTGGCACCAGTACGTGGAGCTGCCCCTCGGCGACAGCGACCACGACACCTACCGTCAGGTGATGCTGCTCATCGGCAGCCTCTTCCGGCGTCTGGCCCCCGGCGACCCCGGGAAGGTGCGGGTCGACGAGGACCGCGAACGGTACATGTGGACGAGGATGCGCGAGCACCTGGCCGCCACCGGCGCCGACCCCGCCGACTGCCTCTACGTCTGCGGCGCCTTCCACGCGGCCAGCCGCGTCGCGGAGTTCGGCGTCCACGGCAGCGACGGCTTCGTCATCGGCCCGCCGAGCGGCACCCGGTGGCGGCACGGTCTCATCCCCTCCAGCCACGCGGCGATCGAGGCGCAGTTCGGCCTCGCGGCGGGCTCGGTGTCCATCGCCGCGGCGGAATGGGCCAAGAACGTCCGGCGCACCGGCGTCCGCCCCTACCGCCTGGACGGCCAGGCGGGCACGAAGCGGACCGCCAAGCCCAAGCAGGCCCTGCCCGCCGCCGTTCCGGCGCCCGCCCTCCCGCCCGCCGACCGGCTCACCGGCTTCCTCCGGCGGCCGCCCGCCCTCGACGCCCTCGACGAGGCCGAACTGCTCGGCTGGTCGGTGGAGATCGTGCGCGCCGCCCGCCGCAACGGCTACCTCGCCTCCACCGCCGACGCCATCGCCGTCTTCGAGACGTCCATCCTGCTCGCCGGGATGCGCGACCGCGCCAAGCCCACCCCGTACGACTTCCAGGACGCGGCGGTCACCTGCATCGAGAAGGACGCCGTGCCCGGCCGGCGGGACGTGGGCCGGCTCGTCGAGATCATGATGGGCGGCGACCGCCTCGGCCAGGTCGGCTACGACGCGCTGCCGCCGCTCGCCCGCGACGTGCACGACCGGCTCGCCCCGCTGAACCTCGGGCTCGAGCAGCGCGGAGTGCAGCGCGCCCTGCTGGACATCGCCTCCCGGCCGGACCTGGCGCACTGCTCCGACCTGCTGTGGATGCTGCGCAGGCTGCTGCCGCAGGGCGCCGCCCGGCCGATCATGGGAGAACGGCGGCTCGGCGAGCGCTCCCTGCAGGAGTCCTGGGACTTGGCGCTGGGCACCCATCAGCGCGCGCTCATCGAACTCGGCTACGAAGGCGTCAGCGTCGAGCAGGTCCTCGAGCAGCGGCTGCGTCGTGCCGCCTACGCCCCGCAGGCCACCGCGGCCCAGGTCCTCGAGGCCGTCGAGGACGCCACGCTCCACCTGCGCAGCCGCCGCCTGGCCGACGAGCTGGGCACCCGCGCCCTGGAGGTGCTGGCCCACGAACGCTCCGTCGACGGCGCACCGGAGGTGCTGCGCCGCGTCCGCCGGCTGCTGGCGTACTACCGCACCGCCGAACCGGTCCTGCCGCCCTGGATGGAGTCCTTCGTCAAGACGGGCTTCGCGCATTACTGCACCCTGCTCCCGACGGCGTTCACCGACGAGGACGCGACCGTCCGCCAGGTAGCCGCCATGCTGGGCTTCCTGTTCGGCATGGAGAGCCTCGCGCTGTCCCTCGGCTGCGACCGGGCCCAGCTGGAGCTGGCCCTCGCCCAGTCCCACCCGACGGAGCCCGCGCGCACCGCACTGCTGTGGGCGGCGCAGACCCACCTCGGCACACTGCCGAGGCCGCAATTGCGGGCGCGCTGCGACGAGCTGCTCGGCAACCCGCTGGTGGTCCCCGCCTACCCCCGCTACCTCAGCGGGTTCGTGCACGCCCTGGAACCGGTGCCGGGGCTGGCCGACTTCGTCGTCGAGGCCGTGTCGAACGCGTTCGCCCGCCTCCCCGACCGGGTGCTGCTGCCCTGGCTGCCAACGCTGATCACCACGCTGCGCGCCGGCGGAGCGGAGCTGGCGCCGCTGCTGATCCGCGAGGCCGGCCGGGTCTTCCCCGCCAGGCTGCCGGAGCTCGACGCGTGGGTGCCGCCGTGGCGGCTGCCGCAGGAACCGCCGGGCGTGCGTCCGCGGGCAGGCGAGGGGGCCGGAGGCGGCGGCGTGCCGCTCCTGGCCGCCCACCCGGCGACCTGCGACGCCCTGGCCGACCTGCTGGGCTGCGACGGGGAGTGGGGGACCGCAGGGGCCGCCCCGTCCGGAGCGGTCCTCCTCGGCCGCCACCCGGCGACCGCCGACGCCCTGGAGGCGCTGCTGGCCGTCAGCTGAGAGGCAGGGACGACGTCACCAGGCGGCGGATCGCGGCGGCGGCCAACGCCGGGGCGGCGGCGGCATGGTGGGCCAGCTCCTCGTCCCCGAGGAGTTGGGCCAGCCGGGGCCCGGGGAGGTTCGGGTGGCGGGCGAACGCGGCCCGCACGGCGGGGTCGGGGTCCCGGGTGAGCCGTTCCACGGTGTGCGCAGGGGTCTCGGGATCGCGGGCGGCCAGGCGGCGGACGGCCGGGTCCGTGTCGTCGGCGTGGACGGCGAGGCCCTGGCTCGGGAAGCCCGGCCGGGTCAGGAGGCACTCGCGTTCGCTGCCGGTGTACTCGAGGAAGCAGCGCAGCAGCAGGTCGGCCGGGGGGCTCGGGTGGTTCTGGGCCAGCAGCACCCGGACGCCGAGGTCGTCGTCGACTGCCAGCCGCGCCACCAGGTCTGAAGGCAGCGCGCGCTCCTTCGCGGCGGCCCGCCGCAGCAGCGGGTGGGCGGAGAGCGCGTCCCGGCGGACGGCCCCGGCGTCCCGCGGCGTCTGGGAGCAGTGGTGGAAGCCGAAGTCGCCGTGCTGGGAGACCTGGTAGTCGATGGCGGACCGTTCCGGCTCGCTCCAGGCCGGGTGGACGGAGACGGACAGGCGCACCCGGGGATCGGCGTCCGTGGCGAGGGCGGCGCGCTCGTCGGGGTCGAGGTCGGGGTGCCGGGCGATCGTCCGGCGTACCGCGGGGTCGGGATCCGCGACCAGGGCGCGGCGTTCGGCGGGCCCGAGGTCCCCTCGGCGTGCGATCTCCCGCCGGACCTGAGGATCCGCGTCGCCGGACAGCAGGGTCACGACGTCGGGCGGGAGACCGGGGTTGCCTGCGATCATCCTCCGGTCCTCGGGGCCGGCCGGGGCGGTGAGGACGCCGTCCACAACGGCTCTGCTCAGCGCGCGGTGGAGCAGGGCGTCGGTGCGGCCGTGGCAGGAGTGCGGAGGCAGGACGCTCTCCACCCACGCCGGATCCTCCTCCCGTGCGTTGCGCTCGGCTCTCTTGCGTACCTCGTCGTCGGGGTCGGCCAGCAGGGCGGCCCGCGTCTCGGCGGGGAGGGAGCTCCATTGTCCGGTTCCCCAGAGACGGACCTTCGCCACCGGGTGCGTGGGCATCGCCCTTTGCAACCCGGCGGATATCTGCCGGTAGAAGGAGCCGCCGAGGAGTTCGTCCTCGTAGCTGGTGATCATGTGGACGACGGCGTCGTCGGGGAGCGGCGGGACGACGGGACCGGTCGCCTGCGGCCCGTGGGCGAGGTGGGCGCGCACGATCCAGTCCGGGTCCGCCAGCAGCCGTGCCCGCGTGCGCGGTTCGACATGGGGGTTGCGGGCGAAGAAGCTGCGCGTGTACGCGTCGGGATGCCCGACGACGGCGTCCACGACGGCGTCGGGCAGGAACCGGTCCCGGCACAGCACCATCCGTACCGCGAGCGGCCCGTCGGCCAGCAGCCGCAGCAGCAGGTCGACCGGGGTGGCCGGGTTGAGCGCGAGTCCGGCCAGCCGTCGGGTCGGCAGATCGGCCGCGGCCCAGATCGCGTCGGGCGTGCGCATGCGCGGGTCCCCCTGCATAGGCATGGGCCCCCTGCGGTGGCAGGGGGCCCATGACCCTAACCGTCCGGCACGACGAGGTGCCAGGCGTTTCTCTAGCGGTGCCGCAGTCCGACCGTGACGACACCGGCGACCTTCGTCATGATGCCGGTGTCGTAGGCGACCTTCCCGTCGGACGTCTTCCAGATCCTGATGTGGAAGGTGTCCGGGCCGTCCGTGGCGGTGACGCGGAAGCGGTAGCCGCTCTTGCCGTTGACCGTGCCGGAGCCCTCCAGGACGGCCCGGTTGCCGGTCACGACGAGCCAGTCGAGGTGAGCGGACCGGAACTTCGTGAGAGGCGACCGCAGGTCGAGCGTGACCACGCCCGCCGGGGCCGAGGCTCCCGGCAGGTAGCCGGCCGACAGGGAGAACTTCGGCTTGCCGCGGGACGCGGACAGGCCCGCGCCCACCACCGGACCGGCGGCCCGGTTGTACACGACCAGTTCCGGCAGGGTCGTGGTGGCCTTGCCGCCGTCGTCGTCGGTGAGGGTGATCACCGGGCGGCGCAGACCGGCCGAGGTGTAGGTGTGCTCGGCCCGGCAGCCGGACGCGGTGACGGCGCCCTTCGCCGGCCTGCTGCCGTCCTTCCAGTCGATCACGCAGGTGTGCGTGTCACGGGCGCCCGCGTCGGCGAACCGGACGGTGACGGCCGCCGGCCGGCCGACCGACACCGGGGACTTGGGGCCGGTGACGGACGTGATCGAGGGGGCCGCGTTCGTCACGGTGACCACGGCCGTGTCGGTGCTGCGTCCGGCGGTCAGGGTGAGGGTGAACGTGCCGTCGTCGGTGCAGGTGACCGTGGTCCGGGTGGCCGTCGGGTCGGCGACCGTGCAGGGCGCGCCCTGTTCGACCGTCCACTTCGGGCTGCCCGCTCCGGAGAGCGTGCCGTTCAGGGCGATCGGGTCGCCCTCCACGCCCTTGGCGTCCGGACCGGCGTGCACGACGCCGACCGGGTCGATGCTCGTGAGTGTGGGCACGACCTTCTTGATCAGTCCGTCGGCGTCGAACTCCAGCTTGTCGACGGTGGTCTCGCGGTGCATGCCGTCGCCGCCGGGGATCGCGAACCGGTGGTAGGCGATGTACCAGTCGTCGGTGCCGGGCACGTTCACGACCGAGTGGTGGCCGGTGCCGAGGATGCCCTGTGCGGCGTCCTTCTCCAGGATCACGCCCTGCTTGGTCCACGGGCCGGTGGGCGAGTCTCCGGTGGCGTAGGCGACCCGGTAGTTCTCGTCCCGGGTGTCGTTCTCCGACCACATGAAGTAGTAGACGCCCTTGCGCTTGATGACGAAGGCGCCCTCGTTGTAGCCGCTCGGGGTGATGTCCACGACCTTCGCGGTGTCGATCGAGGTCATGTCGGCGTTCAGCGGGACGACGTACCCGTGGCCGTTGCCGAAGTAGAGGTACGACTGGCCGTCGTCGTCGGTGAAGGCCGCCGGGTCGATCATCTGGCCGGGGAACTGGCCCGCCTTCAGCAGGGGCTTGCCGAGGGCGTCCTTGAAGGGGCCGGTGGGGGAGTCGGAGACGGCGACGCCGATGTTGGCGTCGGCGCAGAAGTAGAAGTAGTACTTGCCGTTCTTCTCGGCGATGGTGGGAGCCCAGGCCCTGCTGTCGGCCCAGCTCACGTCGGGACCGAGGTCCAGGATGACGCCGTGGTCCGTCCAGTGCACCAGGTCGGTGGAGGAGTAGGCCTTGAACTGCGTGCCGCTCCAGCCCTCGAAGCCGTCGGTGGTCGGGTAGAGGTAGAAGGTGTCGCCGAAGCGGACGATGTTCGGGTCGGCGTTCAGACCGGGCAGGACCGGGCTCTTCATGATGAGCGCGGACACCGTCCAGGTGCGCTTCCTGCCGTCGGAGCCGGTCACCTCGTAGGTCTGCGGCTTGCTGAAGTCGCGCAGGGTGCCGGAGGCCGGGCTGATGCCCGCGCCGTGGGCCAGGGTGAACTGCGGCGCCAGGGCGGTGACGTCGCTGCCCTCGGTCAGCGGCAGGACGATCGTGCTGTTCTTGTCGTTGATCAGCGCGTCCACCTTGAGCGCCGGGTGGGTCGCCGCGGCGACGCCGGTGGTGTTGCCGGCGAGCTCCAGGACCTCGGCGGGCGACAGGGCCCGGTTGTAGATCCGGAAGTCGTCGACCTCGCCGGCGAAGTACGGGTCCGGGGAGTACAGGGACTTGCCGATGTAGCCCGAGGCGTCCTTCGCCGCGTCGTACAGCTCGGACGGCTTGACGGTGACGCCGTTCACGCGGGCGACTTCGGCGCCGTCCACGTAGAGGACCGCCGTCTGGGTCGCTCCGTCCAGCGTGACGGTGAGGTGCTTCCACTCGCCCGGGGTGAGCTGCGAGCCGCCGATCATCTGCTTCTCACCGGACCAGGTGGCCTTGGTGATCGCGGAGAACAGCTTGCCGCCGCCGTTGGAGGGGGTGGCGAAGAGGTACTTGTTGCTGTCGGGGCCGAGCCCGAACAGCCACTGGAAGTTGTCGCCGCCCTTCCACTTCACGTACGTGGAGACGGTGACGCTGTCGACGTTCTTCAGTACTCCGTTCGGAATCTTCACGTACGGCGAGTCGGAGGTGCTGGAGCCGCCGGACATCTTGAACGAGCCGCCGTCGACGCCGGTCCCGAAGGCGGGCGTACGGACGTAGGTGCCGTGGAAGCCGTGGCCGCTGGAGTCACGGACGATGTTGCCGCCGCTCTCGTCGAAGCCGTAGTGCAGGAGCAGGTCGGCCGGGACGTCCGGGCCCTCCGCGGAGACCGTGACGTCCGCGTGGACGTCGATCGCCGTGTCGCCCGGCAGATCGCCCTTCACCTTGAAGGAGCCGGCCTGCGCGTACTGCGACGCGTCCACGTCCGCCCAGGTGACGGTGACGGGCCGCTTCGCGCCGTCGGCGTAGGTGGCGATCACGGTGGCCGGCAGCACCGGCGCCTCACCGATCCGCGTCTTCACCGACACGTCCTCGACGCCGGTGACGATCTGGTCCGGCTGGTAGGCGCGCAGCAGCCGGTCGTACTCGGCCTGGGTGACCGGCAGGACGGTTCCGTGGCGCGGCTTCGACGGAAGGTCGTAGCCGGTGGACGGGGTCCAGGCGCCGGTGGCGAGGTCCGTCGTCTCGAAGGGGATGTAGCCGCGGCCGCCGAACTCGTCGAGGAAGGCGTACCACTTCTCCTCGGTGTTGGACTTGAACACCAGCGGCCCCTCGGCCGCGTTCATCGCGCCCTTGCCGATGCCCTCGGCGACCGGGGTCCAGGAGAGGTTCAGCAGCGAGTCGCTCTTCTCCTCGAAGATGAACTTGCTGTTGGGCGTGGAGGAGGTGTTGTTGCGCTCGTCCTTCGACAGGCGGAAGTACGTGCCGTCGTGCTGGATCACCGTGGAGTCGATGACCGAGTAGCCGCGGTCGATCCAGACCTTGGGCTCGCTGAAGGTGTAGAAGTCGCGGGTGGTGGCGTACATCATCCGGTTGTAGGTGTCACCGGAGTGCGACGCGTTGTCGTACAGCTTGGACGCCCAGAACACCACGTACTGGCCGAGCTTGGAGTCGTAGTAGGCCTCCGGCGCCCAGGTGTTGCCGGCGCTGTCCGGGGAGACCTTCACCAGACGCTGGTCGGTCCAGTGGACGAGGTCGGTGGACTCCCACACCATGATGGACTTGCTGCCGCTGCGCTGCGAGCGGTCCCAGTCGCCGTTGCCGTAGATCCGCAGGTCGGTGGCGATCTGGTAGAACTTGTCGCCCTCGGGGGAGCGGATGATGAACGGGTCGCGCAGGCCCTTCTCGCCGAGCGTGGAGGTCAGGACGGGCTTGCCGTCGTTGAGCTCCCGCCACTTCAGCGGGTCGTTGCCCTTGCTGAGAGCCGCGTAGAGCTGCTCGCCGTCCGCGGTGCCCTCGCCGGTGAAGTAGCTGAACATGTAGCCCTTGAGGGCTTCCTTCACGGGGAGTTCGGGGACCTTCGCGGTGAACGTGCGGGTCGTCTTCGCGTCCCCCTTGGCGACGGTCGCGGTCAGGTCGACCGTGGTGGCGCCGGCGCCGTGCGCGGGACGGTGGACCACACCGTCGGACGAGACGACGTCTGCGCCGGCGGAGGACCAGGTCACGGAGGTGCCGTAGGCGCCCGTCGCGGGGAGGGTGAGGTTGCCGCGGGCGTCGTCCAGGTTGTGGACGGCGAGGGCCTTGGCGGCCTGCTCGGTGGCGGCCTTGTCGTCGAGGTCCGGCACGACGGTGACGTCGAAGGTCCGGGTGGCCGAGACGGAGCCCTTCTTCAGGGTCGCGGTGAGCGTGGCGTGGCCGTCGGGTTCGCCCGCGGCCGGCCGGATCACCTTGCCCGCGTCGGACACCACGTCGGTGTGGTCGCTGGACCAGGTGATCGTGGAGCCGCCGGCCGGGCCGGTCTTCGGCAGGGTCAGATCGGCGGTGACGGCGCTCGTGTCACCGAGGGTCAGGGCGGCCTTGTCGTCCGCGACCCCCTGGGTGGCGACGGGCAGGGAGAGCTGCTCGACCTCGCCGGCGTCCAGTGCGCGGTTGTACACGCGGAAGTCGCGCATGCTCCCCTTGAACAGTCGGTCGCCCGAGTAGACGGACTTGCCGATGGCGTTGGCGGTGGTCGTGCCCGAACCGATCGCGCCGGGGGTGATCGTCACCGACGTGTTGCGGGCGACCTCGACGCCGTCCTCGTACAGCACGCCCGTGGTGCCGGTCTGGGTGTAGGCGAGGTGCTTCCACACCGCGCGGGTCAGGTTGTGGGAGTCGGCGGGCTTGGTGTTCTGCTCGGTCGACCAGTTGCCGGTGGCGATCGAGGTGCGCAGGGAGTTGCCCGTGGTGAACAGGTAACCGTTGCCGTTGCCCCCGCTGGTGTTGCCGAAGCCGTAGAGGAAGTAGGGCGTGGCCTGGGCCGCGTCCATCTTCACGTCCATGGCGACGCTGATCGACGTCATGCCCTTCATCACGTCGTTCGGCACCTTGACGTAGGTGTCCGAGCCGTTGAAGGAGAGGCCCTGGCCGGACGAGGACCAGTCGGCGGTCCCGTTGACCGTGCCGTTGAGCGCGTGGCCCGAGGCGTCGGCGACCGTGGTGCCGGAGGCTCCGTCGAACTTGTACCAGAGGGCCAGGCCCTCGGTGACGTCGGCGGCCTCCGTCGCCTGGACCGGAGTCGTGGCCACGGCCAGACCCGCGATCAGGGACACGGCGGTCAGCGCGGCCAGTCGTCCTGCCCCGCGCCCTGCCCGTCCTCGGAGTCTGTGTCTGTGTGCCATGGGCGGACCGCCGTTTCAAACGTGTGACGTGATGTTGCTGGAGTGTCAAACGGTGTACATGGCCGCGTCAAGACTTTCCGAACGATGTACGACAGGTCGAACGGCCGGGGCGACGTCCAGAGGCCCGTAATCGGTGCCCAGTTGAGGATTCCAGCCACCCGGGGAGCGCCTCCCACCAGTGCGGCGAGGCCGGCGGGCCCCCGTTTCCTTGGCCCGGGAGACCTAGGTGATCCACGGGAGCCCGCCGAGCGGGCGGCGGATGCTTTCGGGGCGGGAGAACAGCGCGGCCGCCGCCTGCTCCCGGGTCGCGAGGCGCGCCGAGCCGCCACGACGGCCCGGCGGTCTCCCGGGACAAACACGGTCCAATCGAGCGACACATGCGGTGAGTGGCCCGACTCACATGGCCAACAAGGTCACCCACCGCCACGATGGGTCCGTCACCGTCAGGCTGAAGGGGTCCAGGATGTTCCGCAAGGTGCTGGTCGCCAACCGCGGCGAGATCGCGATCCGTGCATTCCGCGCCGGCTATGAGCTGGGTGCCCGCACGGTCGCCGTCTTCCCGCACGAGGACCGCAACTCGCTGCACCGGCTGAAAGCCGACGAGGCGTACGAGATCGGCGACCCGGGACACCCGGTGCGCGCCTACCTCTCCGTGGAGGAGGTCGTCGGCGCCGCGCTCCGGGCAGGCGCCGACGCTGTATACCCTGGCTACGGTTTCCTCTCGGAGAACCCCGAACTCGCCCGCGCCTGCGAGGAGGCGGGCATCACCTTCGTGGGCCCCGACGCCCGCACCCTCGAGCTGACCGGCAACAAGGCGAGCGCGGTGGCCGCCGCGCGCTCCGCCGGCGTCCCCGTGCTCGGCTCCTCCGCGCCCTCCAACGACGTCGACGAACTCGTCCGGGCCGCCGAGGACATCGGCTTCCCGGTGTTCGTCAAGGCGGTCGCCGGCGGCGGCGGGCGCGGCATGCGCCGGGTGGAGAACCCGGCCGCCCTGCGCGAGTCCATCGAGGCGGCCTCCCGCGAGGCGGCCTCCGCCTTCGGCGACCCCACCGTCTTCCTGGAGAAGGCCGTCGTCGACCCCCGCCACATCGAGGTGCAGATCCTCGCCGACGGCGAGGGCAACGTCATCCACCTCTTCGAGCGCGACTGCTCCCTCCAGCGCCGCCACCAGAAGGTCATCGAGATGGCGCCCGCGCCCGATCTCGCCCCCGAACTGCGCGACCGGATCTGCGCCGACGCGGTCCGCTTCGCCCGGCAGATCGGCTACCGCAACGCCGGCACCGTCGAGTTCCTCCTCGACCCCGCCGGCAACCACGTCTTCATCGAGATGAACCCCCGCATCCAGGTCGAGCACACGGTGACCGAGGAGGTCACCGACGTCGACCTCGTCCAGGCCCAGCTGCGCATCGCCGCCGGCGAGACCCTCGCCGACCTCGGCCTGTCGCAGGAGACCGTCACCCTGCACGGGGCGGCCCTGCAGTGCCGCATCACCACCGAGGACCCCGCCAACGGCTTCCGCCCCGACACCGGCCGCATCAGCGCCTACCGCTCCCCGGGCGGCTCCGGCATCCGCCTCGACGGCGGCACCACCCACGCGGGCACCGAGATCAGCGCGCACTTCGACTCCATGCTGGTCAAACTCACCTGCCGCGGACGGGACTTCCCGACGGCGATCGGACGCGCCCGGCGCGCCGTCGCCGAGTTCCGCATCCGCGGGGTCGCCACCAACATCCCGTTCCTGCAGGCCGTCCTGGACGACGCCGACTTCCAGGCCGGACGGGTCACCACGTCCTTCATCGAACAGCGCCCGCACCTGCTCACCGCACGTCACTCGGCCGACCGCGGCACCAAACTGCTCACCTACCTCGCCGACGTCACCGTGAACAAGCCGCACGGCGAACGGCCCGACCTGATCGACCCGGTCGCCAAGCTGCCGGCGACGCCCGCCGGCGAGCCGCCCGCGGGCTCCCGCCAGCGGCTGGTCCACCTCGGCCCCGAGGGCTTCGCCCGCTGGCTGCGCGAGTCGCCGACCATCGGCGTCACCGACACCACCTTCCGCGACGCCCACCAGTCCCTGCTGGCCACCCGGGTGCGCACCAAGGACCTGCTGGCCTCCGCCCCGCTGGTCGCCCGCACCCTGCCGAACCTGCTCTCCCTGGAGTGCTGGGGCGGCGCCACCTACGACGTCGCGCTGCGCTTCCTCGCCGAGGACCCCTGGGAACGGCTTGCGGCGCTGCGCGAGGCCGTCCCGAACATCTGCCTGCAGATGCTGCTGCGCGGCCGCAACACCGTCGGCTACACGCCGTACCCGACCGAGGTCACCGACGCCTTCGTGCAGGAGGCCGCGGCCACCGGCATCGACGTCTTCCGCATCTTCGACGCCCTCAACGACGTCGGCCAGATGCGGCCCGCCATCGACGCCGTGCGGGAGACGGGCACGGCGGTCGCCGAGGTCGCCCTGTGCTACACCTCCGACCTGTCCGACCCGAACGAGCGCCTCTACACCCTCGACTACTACCTGCGCCTCGCCGAGCAGATCGTCGAGGCCGGAGCCCATGTGCTGGCCGTCAAGGACATGGCCGGCCTGCTGCGCGCCCCGGCCGCCGCGAAACTCGTCTCCGCTCTGCGCCGCGAGTTCGACCTGCCGGTGCACCTGCACACCCACGACACCGCGGGCGGTCAGCTCGCCACCTACCTGGCCGCGATCCAGGCCGGCGCGGACGCCGTCGACGGAGCCGTCGCCTCCATGGCCGGTACGACCTCGCAGCCCTCGCTGTCGGCGATCGTCGCCGCGACCGACCACTCCGAGCGGCCCACTGGCCTCGACCTCCAGGCCGTCGGCGACCTGGAGCCGTACTGGGAGGGCGTCCGCAGGATCTACGCCCCCTTCGAGGCCGGCCTCGCCTCCCCGACGGGGCGCGTGTACCACCACGAGATCCCCGGCGGCCAGCTCTCCAACCTGCGCACCCAGGCCGTCGCGCTCGGCCTCGGCGACCGCTTCGAGGACATCGAGGCGATGTACGCCGCCGCCGACCGCATCCTCGGCCACCTGGTCAAGGTCACCCCCTCGTCCAAGGTCGTCGGCGACCTCGCGCTGCACCTCGTCGGCGCCGGCGTCTCCCCGCACGACTTCGAGGCCACGCCCGACCGGTACGACATCCCCGACTCCGTCATCGGCTTCCTGCGAGGAGAGCTCGGCACACCGCCCGGCGGCTGGCCCGAGCCGTTCCGCAGCAAGGCCCTGCAGGGCCGCGGCGAGGCCAAGCCGGTCCAGGAACTGAGCGCCGAGGACCGCGAGGGCCTGGACAAGACCCGCCGCGCCACCCTCAACCGACTGCTCTTCCCCGGCCCGACGCGGGACTTCGAGACCCACCGGCAGGCCTACGGCGACACCAGCGTGCTCGACAGCAAGGACTTCTTCTACGGTCTGCGCCAGGCCAAGGAGTACGCGGTCGACCTCGAGCCGGGCGTACGTCTGCTGATCGAGCTGCAGGCCGTCGGCGAGGCCGACGAACGCGGTATGCGCACCGTCATGTCGACGCTGAACGGCCAGCTGCGGCCCATCCAGGTCCGGGACAAGGCGGCCGCCTCCGATGTCCCCGTGACCGAGAAGGCCGACCGCACCGACCCCGGGCACGTCGCCGCCCCGTTCGCGGGCGTCGTCACCCTGACGGTCACCGAGGGCGACGAGGTGGCGGCGGGCGCGACCGTCGCGACCATCGAGGCGATGAAGATGGAGGCCACGATCACCGCCCCGAAGGCCGGCCGGGTGAGCAGGCTCGCCATCAACCGCATCCAGCAGGTGGAGGGCGGCGACCTGCTCGTCGTCGTCGGCTGACGGGACGGTCGCCGGCGCTCACCCGCCGGCGACCGCCCACCCCTTTGCGGCCCCTGCGCGGCGACCCCGCGGTCACCGCAGAACGACCTCCCAGGTGTCCACGGCGTAGTGCAGGGTCATGCCGTGGCGGGCGTACAGCGCGGGCGCGCCGGTCGCGTTGGAGGTGTCCACGCCCAGGCCGACGGTGTCCCGCCCCCGCGCGGCGAACGCCGCGAAGGCGTGCCGCAGCAGCAGCCCGGCGAGACCGCGCCCCCGGGCCTCGCCGAGGACGCCGACGGCCGGTATCCACCCCATGGCCTCACGGTCGTCACGGGCCATCAGGAAACCGCAGTCCCCGGTGTCGTCGGCGCCGGCGATCCACACGAGGGACCAGTCGAGCCCGGCGGCGTCCACGTCGTGCAGCCACTGGTCGTAGCGCCGCGGCTGGAAGTCGAAGTGCTCGGCGAACGCGGCCTGGAACAGCTCGTGGACGCGCCGCCGGTCCGCCTCGACGGCACAGGCCCGCAGCCGCACCCCGGCGGGCAGCCGCGGCGGCCGGTCGGCGGCCGGGTCCAGTCCCCGGCGCAGCACATGATGCCGCCGTACCACGGACCAGCCCCGCTCCCGCAACAGCGAGACGTCGGTCGTGGGACGCGCGTTGAGGTTCAGGTGCACCACGGCCCGCTCCGCGCCGTTGCCCCGGGCCTTCTCCAGCGCCCGCGCCTCCATCGCGGCCAGGACGAGCAGACCCGCCTCCTGCCGGTCGGGCAGGACGTAGTGGTCGATGTCGACCCGCTCGCCGCCCGACTCGTCCCACAACAGGCCGTAGACCACCGGCCGGTCCCCGTCGAAGGCGAGCCAGGAGTCGCGTCGGAGATCGACGTCGGGATGCCTGAGGTCCGCCTCGACGGAGTGCACATCCGTCTCCGGGCGGCCGATCTCGACGAGGTCGATCTCGTTGAGGAGCCCGGCCACCGCCGGAGCGTCGGCGAGGGCGGCGGGGCGCAGGAGGGAGAACATGCCTCCCAGGGTCCGTGCGAACGGAGCAGGGCCGCAACACGATTTCCCGTGGCGCACGGGTGCGGCCATGAGCCCTGTATGCGCCCCCGCGAGTCTGGGCAGAATCCGTTCTGCCATTGATCACGCCGGGGACGACGCGCCGTCGCCCCACGAACTCCACGGGAAGGCGGGTCGGTTGTCGTGCAGTTGCGTCTTCCCTCCTCCATATCCGAAGCACAGCGGTGTCTCGCCGAGGGCGCGGTGCCGGTCGGCGGGGCCACCCTGGTGTGGGCGGGCTGGCAGCGGGACGGCTTTCCCGAGCAGGCCGTCTCGCTGCGCCGGCTGCCCGAGGCCAACGGGTTCGGACCGGAGGAACTCGGCGGGGCCGTTCTGCTGCACCACGTCGACACGACCGTGCCCGAGGTGCTGCACCGGGCGGCCGGCCAAGTGGGCACCGGCGCCGTACGCCGCGCGGCCACGGTGGGCGGCAACATCGTCGGCAGCACCCTGCGCTGTCTGCTCCCCGCCGCTCTCGTCCTCGACGCCCGGGCCACGGTCCTGACCGCCGACGGCGTCTACGAGACCGACCTGACCGAGCTGGTGGCCAAGCGTCCTGTGCTGCTCTCCCTGCGCTGGCGCACGCCGCTGGCCAGCGGCTACCGCAAGCTGGCGGGCGAGGCGGGCGGCGCGCCGCCCCTCGTCGTCGCCGTAGCGCTGCACACCGGGGACGACGGCCCCGCCCGCCTGCGCGTGGCCGTCCGCGACGGTTACGACGTGCTCAGCGAGAGCGCCCCGTACGAGCCCGGTACCGGCGCCGAGGAGGTGCTGCGCGTCCTGGAGGGCACGGAGCTCGGCGAGTTGCCCGCCGACGCCCGGGACGCCGTACGCGGCCAGGTCGTCGAGGTGCTGGCCCGCGCCGCCGCCGGCTGACGGGGCGGCGTGCCGCGCCGAGGAGCGGGGCGCCGCCGCGCCGGGCGCGGAGCAGTCGGCCTGACGCACGCCCCCGCCGGGCCGTCGCGCGGCCCGTCCGCGGCGTGCTCGTCCGCCGCGCGGAACGCGACGGGCGGCTGTGGCGTGCCGGCCGGGCACGGGACGATCCCGCCCCTGAACCCGGCCTCGAACGCGGCCCCGGGGTCGGCGATGTCAGTGGCTGTTGGTAGAACTGCGGACACATCGCAGTTCGCACACCATTTCCCCTCGGGAGCAGCCGTATGACCATCGGTGAACACCTCAAGGCGCTCCACGGGCTGCCCGCCTACACCTTTCCCGCCGCCCGGCACGCGTCGCGGCCGGTCGACCCGGACTCCGTGGCCTGGCGCGTCACCAGCGACGTCTACGACGCCGACGAGAAGTGGACGGACGCGTTCGCCCGCTTCTGCGCCGCGGTCGACACCACCCGCGTGAGGGCGCTGATCGTCGGAGCGTGGGAGGAGGCCTACGAGGACGACCCCGCGCCCGTCGTCGAGGCGCTGACCGCCGCCCGGAAGCGGTTCCCGGCCCTGCGCGCGCTGTTCTTCGGAGACATGGTGATGGAGGAGTGCGAGATCTCCTGGATCAACCAGACCGACGTCACCCCGCTCCTGACGGCGTTCCCGGCGCTGGAGGAGCTCGGGGTGCGCGGCGGGTCGGGGCTGCGCTTCCCCGCCCTGAACCACGGCGCGCTGCGCCGGCTGGTGATCGAGGCGGGCGGACTGCCCGCCGAGGTCGTGCGCGGAGTGGCCGGCAGCGACCTGCCCGCGCTGGAGCACCTGGACCTGTGGCTCGGCACGCCCGAATACGGCGGCGACAGCGAGGCGGCCGACCTCGGGCCGATCCTGTCCGGGGCCGGCTGCCCCGCCTGCGGCATCTGGCCCTGCGCAACAGCGAGATACAGGACGCGGTGGCCGGCGCGGTCGCGACGGCCCCGGTGGTGCCCCGGCTGGAGGTGCTGGACCTCTCCATGGGCGTGCTGACGGACGAGGGCGGCGCCGCCCTGCTCGACGGACAGCCGCTCACCCACCTCAAGAAGCTGGACCTGCACCACCACTACCTCAGCGAGCCGCTCCAGGAGCGCATCCGGCAGACCCTCGAGACCGCGGGCGTCGAGGTGGACCTCGACCGCGGCGACGCCGACGAGGACGCCGACGACGACGGCACGGTGTGGCGTTACGTCGCCGTGGGGGAGTGAGCGACGAAACCCATGGACCGCACGCCTGCGCCGGTGAGTGATCTTGTGCCGCGACTCGCGGTGGTCGCCAACCCCGAGAACCGCCGGGTCGCCCTGTTCGAAGAGGCCGTGCGGACGGCCGGACTGCCCGCCCCACGGATCGTCCCCTGGGCGGACGTCCTGCGCGGCGCCCGGGGAGCCGACTTCGCCGTCGACGAGATCGTCCGGATCGACTCGCCGGGGGAGAACCGCGAGGTCGACCGGTTGCTGCGGGGCGCCCAGGACCCCACCCGGGTCGAGGGTTCGGCACGCTGGTACGCCGCGTTCGTCGCCGCCGTGGGCAGCCTGCGCGGCGGCGTCCGCCTCACCGACCCCGACGACCTGGCGGTGCTGTTCGACAAACGGCTCTGTCACGGCGTCCTGCACGCGGCGGGCGTCCCGGTGCCCGCCTCGCCCACCTCGGGCCCGGACGGCATGCCGGTGCGCGGCTGGGACGACGTGCGCGCCGCGATGCGCGAGCACCGGATGCCCCGGCTCTTCGTGAAGCCGGCGCACGGGTCGTCCGCCTCGGGGGTCCTCGCCGTCGAATCGGGCGGCGGCGGCCGGATCAGGGCCACCACCTCCGTCGAACTGACCGCCGACGGCAGCCTGTACAACTCCCTCCGGGTGCGCCGCTACGACCGCGAGCGGGACGTCGCGGCCGTCGTCGACGCGCTCGCCCCCGACGGACTGCACCTGGAGCGCTGGCTGCCGAAGGCCTCCCAGAGCGGCCGGGCCGCCGACCTGCGGGTCGTCGTCGTGGCCGGCCGCGCCACCCACGCCGTCGTCCGCACCAGCCGCTCGCCCCTGACCAACCTGCACCTCGGGGGCCGCCGCGGCGATCTGGACAGCGTCCGCGAGGCCGTCGAGGCGGCGGGCGCCCGCTGGGCCGACGTGCTCGGCGTGTGCGAGCAGGCCGCGGCCTGCTTCCCGCGCACCCTGTGCGTCGGCGTCGACCTGCTGCCCGCCGTCGGCTGGCGCGGGGCCGCGATCGGCGAGGTCAACGCCTTCGGCGACCTGCTGCCCCGGCTCACCGGTCTGCCCGGCGGCGGGGCGGAGGGCCAGGACACGTACGCGGCCCAGGTGGCGGCCGTGATGCGCGGTTTCGTCCCGCACAGAACAGGAACACCGCATGCCTGAGCCCGACATGAACGACGTCGTCGGCAGCCACGACATCCTCCTGGTCACCCTGGACACCCTGCGGTACGACGTGGCCGCCGAGCTGGCGCAGGCGGGCCGCATCCCGCACCTCGCGCGCCACCTCCCGGACGGCCGCTGGGAACGCCGGCATGCCCCGGGCAGCTTCACCTACGCCTCCCACCAGGCCGTCTTCGCCGGTTTCCTGCCCACCCCGGCCGCCCCCGGGCCGCATCCGCGCCTGTTCGCGGCGAGCTTCGCCGGCAGCGAGACCACCGCCGGCGGCACCTTCGTCTATGACACGCCCGATCTGGTCTCCGGCCTCGCGAAGGCGGGGTACCACACCGTCTGCGTCGGGGGAGTGGGCTTCTTCAACAAGCTGGGTCCGCTGGGCTCGGTGCTGCCCGGTCTGTTCCACGAGTCCCACTGGGCACCGGAGTTCGGCGTCACCTCGCCGGAGTCCTTCGAGAACCAGATCGCCCGCGCCGAGCGGACCGTCCGCGAACTCCCGCCCGAGCAGCGGCTGTTCCTCTTCGTGAACGTCTCCGCGCTGCATCAGCCGAACTGGTTCCACCTGCCCGGCGCGACCCGCGAGGCGGGCGACAGCCGCGAGACGCACGCCGCCGCGCTGGAGTACGTGGACCGGCACATCGGGCGGCTGTTCACCGCAGCGAGCAGCAGACGCCGCTGCTTCGCGATCGTCTGCTCCGACCACGGCACCGCCTACGGCGACGACGGCTACACCGGCCACCGCCTGGGTCACGAGTCCGTGTGGACGGTGCCGTACGCCCACTTCTTCCTCGACCCCCCACCCGTCGACTCCGCACCCGTCGACTCCGCACCCCTCGATTCCGCACCCCCTGATCCCGCACCCCGTGATCCCGCACCCCGTCCGACGGAGACCGCCCGATGACCACCGCCGAGCCGGTCACCCGCACCAGCCCGTACCAGCACTACGTCTACGCCTACCCGCACAAGACGGCCTACCGCCCGCTGTCCGACCGCCCCCTCCTCGCGGAGCTCTGGGCGGGTGAGCCCAAGGACGCCCTCTCCCTCTATCTGCACATCCCGTTCTGCGAGGTCCGCTGCGGCTTCTGCAACCTCTTCACCCGCATCGGCGCCCCCGACGGCCTGACGGACGCCTACCTGAACGCGCTGGAACGGCAGGCCACCGCCGTGCGCGACGCTCTCGGGGAGGGGCCCCGGTTCGCCACGGCGGCCTTCGGCGGCGGCACCCCCACCTTCCTCACCGCCGCCGAGCTGGAGCGCCTCTGCGACATCGCCGAGCACCGCATGGGCGCCGACCTGCGCGCGGTCCCGCTCTCCGTGGAGGCGTCGCCCGCGACGGCCACGTCCGACCGGCTCGCCGTCCTCGCCGACCGCGGCGCCACCCGGCTCAGTCTGGGCGTGCAGAGCTTCGTCGACGCCGAGGCCCGGGCCGCCGTACGCCCACAGCGCCGCGCCGACGTGGAAGCGGCCCTGGGGCGCGTGCGCGAGACCCGCATCCCGGTCCTCAACATCGACCTGATCTACGGCATCGACGGCCAGACCGAGCAGACCTGGCTGCACTCCCTGGACGCGGCCCTCGCCTGGCGCCCCGAGGAGCTCTACCTCTACCCCCTCTACGTCCGCCCGCTGACCGGTCTCGGCCGTCGCCACCCCGCCCCCGACTCGCGGACCGGCGGCGATCCGGCCTGGGACGAGCAGCGTCTGACCCTGTACCGGGCCGGCCGCGACCACCTCCTCGCGCACGGGTACACCCAGCACTCCATGCGCATGTTCCGCCGCGCCGACGCCCCGCCGCAGGGCGCCGACGACTACGCCTGCCAGACCGACGGCATGATCGGCCTCGGCTGCGGCGCCCGCTCCTACACGTCCGGGCTGCACTACTCCTTCGACTACGCCGTGGACATGCACCAGATCCGCGGCATCATCGACGACTACGTCGCCGGCGACGCGGACGGCTTCGCCCGCGCCCAGGTCGGGCACCGCATGACCTGGGCCGAGGCGCGCCGCCGGCACCTCCTCCAGTCGCTGCTCCAGGCCGACGGACTGTGCCTGGACGAGTACCGGGACCGCTTCGGCAGCGCCCCCGCCGACGACTTCGGCCCCGAGCTCGAACGGTTCGCGGACCGCGGCTGGCTGACCGACGCCGACCCGGCCGCCCTGCGGCTCACCCCCGAGGGCCTCGCCCACTCCGACGCCGTCGGCCCGGAGCTGTTCTCCCCGGCCGTGCGCACCGCGATGGCCGCCTACGAGCGGAAGTGACCGGGCCGCCATGGATCTGACCGTGCTCTACCGCGGACCGCTCGCCTCCTGCGACTACGACTGCCCCTACTGTCCGTTCGCCAAGCGACGCGACTCGACCGCCGAGCTGCGGGCCGACCGCGCCGCCCTGGAACGGTTCGCCGCATGGGCGGCGGACCGGACCGGCGACCGGCTCTCCCTCCTGTTCACCCCCTGGGGCGAGGGCCTGGTCCGCTCCTGGTACCGGCGCGCCCTCGCCGACCTCTCCCGCCTCCCGCACATCCGCAGGGTCGCGATCCAGACGAACCTCAGCTGCCGCACCGACTGGCTGGCCGAGGCCGACGCCGACACCCTGGCCCTGTGGTGCACCTACCACCCGGGCCAGACGCCGTACGACCGTTTCCTCGCCAAGTGCCGTGACCTGGCCGACCGGGGCGTGCGCTTCAGCGTCGGCGTGGTCGGACTGCCCGCGCACCGGGAAGCGGCCCGCCGGCTGCGCGCCGACCTGCCCGCGCACGTCTACCTGTGGATCAACGCGGCCGAAGGGCACGCCTACACGGACGCCGAGGCCGACGACTGGACCGCGCTCGACCCGCTCTTCCCGTACAGCCGCCACCCGCACACCAGCGCCGGCCTGCCCTGCCGCACCGGCGAGTCGGTGATCTCGGTCGACGGCGAGGGCACCGTGCGGCGCTGCCACTTCGTCCGCGCCGAACTGGGGAACCTCTACGACGGCTCCTATCGTGCCGCGCTGCGCCCGCGGGCTTGCCCGCTCGCCGTCTGCGACTGCCACATCGGTTACGTCCACCTGGAGACGCTGCCGCTGTACGACGTCTTCGCCGGGGGCGTCCTGGAACGCATCCCGGCGGCCGCCCCCGCACAGCACCACTCCCGCGTCACGGGGTCGTGACGCGGGCGGGGACGAGGGACCGACGGGTGTGCGGACGCAGGACGCGTTACGGCGTCACGTCCGTGACCCTCCAGCGCTGGTTGGAACCGGAGTTGGCCTGCCAGGTGGTGACGGCCGCGCCCTCGTTGGTGGCCTGGCCGCCGACCTCGAGGAGACGTCCGGTCGCCGCGTTGACCAGGGTCCACGTGCTGTCACCGGTGGTAGACATGATCCACTCGGTGGCGGGGTCACGCTTGCCGGTGTCGGGCTCGACCACCGGCACGTTGTCGCGGACGGCGAGACGCTTGCCCTCGGCCGGGTTGGCGAAGACGTAGCGCTGGCGCGCGCCCTTCTCGCCGTGCCGTGCGTCGAGCTGCCACGCCTGCGCGGTGCTGCCGTTGGCCGAGCCGATGACGAGGCTCGTGCCGTTGGCTGCGACGGTCACCGCCTTGCCGCTCTGCACGCCGGTCAGCGTGTACGAGTGACCCTTGCTGAACAGACCCGCGTTCTTCGCGACGCCCGAGACGCCCTTCACGGCGAAGGAGGTCACGGACTGCGCGGGGACGGTGTAGGTGGCTTTGCCGTCGACGACCTTGACCGGGGCCTGCTGCTTCAGCTTGCCGTCGGCGCTGGTCACGGTCGGTGTGACGGTCGCGCCCCGCTTGACGGTGCGGAACTTCGACAGGTCGAGGGTGACCGTGCGTGCCGCGGTGGTGGAGTTGACGTGGACGAGGGAGAGGCCCTTGCCGTCCTTCGTCACGGCGGCGGCGCTGGAGGTGTCGTCCACCTTGATGAGCTTGTCGCCGGGCTTGATGAAGTGCGTGAAGTTGCGCGCCGTGTCGAACTTGGTGTTCGTGTAGATCGGGCACGACTTCAGGGTGTCCGCCTTGGTGCAGCTGAACGGGAGCTGGATCTCGCCCCAGTTGCCGCCCTTGGCGGACTCGCCGCCCGGCTTCATGTTGTCGTAGTCCTCGACCGGCTGCCAGAACACCCAGGCGCTGGGCTCCAGTTCACGCAGGTCGTTCACCATCTGCTGGGCGAGCCCGAGGCCCGGACGCATGTCGGTGAAGCTCTGCCCGTCGCCCCAGTCGCCCTCGACCTCGCTCATCCACAGCGGCTTGTCGGCGGCCTTGGCCAGGTCGCGGACGGTGGTGCGCTGACCGGTGCCGTAGGTGTGGACGTTCATCTGGTCCACGAGGTCCTTCGAGGCCTGCGAGTAGGAGTTCCAGTTGGTCGCGAAGATGGACGGGTTGGTCTCGTCCATCGCCGATATCTTCGCCTTGGTCTTCGCCTTCTTCAGCGCGGGGGCCAGCGCGGCGAGCACCTTCTGCTGGAGCGCGGGACCGATGTGGGCGCCCTCCTGGCGGCCGCCGACCGGCAGGCCGTTCGCGTCGAGGCGGGTGCCCCAGTAGCCGGTGTTGGGCTCGTTGAAGGGGTCGACGGTGTCGACCTTGATGCCCTCGGCCTTCTCCAGCCGCTTCGTCGCGCCCGCGATGTAGGCGGCGAAGTCGTCGACCGAGTCGGCCTTCAACTGGTCGGTGTTGGCGTTGAAGCCGCCCGAGACGTAACCGCTCTCCGTCATGAACCACGGCGGGGAGTTGCTGAACGTCTCCCAGTGGGTGATGTCCTTCTTGATGCGGTCGACCCACCAGCGCTGGGTGGCGTCGGCGTTCTTGTTCCAGTCCGCCGGGTCGTCCGCGCTCCACCAGTCGGTGTCCGCGCGGGTGGTGCCCGCGGGCGCCTTCCACCAGCCCTCGACGGCGCCGCCCGCGCGCAGGTAGTCCTTCACGTCCGGCGCGTTGCCGCCCCCGATGTTGTAGCGGGCGATGTTCAGCGCCAGGCCGTCGTCGCCGAACAGCAGCTTGGCGAGCTTCTCGCGGACGGCCGGCGGGTAGTCGCCGGTGGCGTTCGCGAACCAGACCAGGCTGGTGCCCCAGCCCTCGAACTTCTCCTGCTGGTACGACGGGTCCGGCGTCACGGTGACGGCGGCCTCGGCGTGCGCCTGCACGGGGACGCCGAGAAGCGCGGCCCCGGTGGCCAGGGCGGTGAGTGCGGCGGCCCCGAGGGTCCGTCTGCTGCGGGTACGGCGTGCCATCTGTGCTCCCAACTGCGGTGCGGTCGCTGTGGTGGGCCCCTGCCGCCGCGCGGGCGGCAGGGGATGGCCCCCGGCCGCGGGCGCATGCCGTGCCGGGGAGTCGTGGGGGGTGCGGTGACGACGAGGCGCTGTGCGGCGTGTCCTGGCTAGTGAGCGGGCTGTCGCAGGACGGCGACCTCCCGCGGGCCGAGCACCGGCGTGCCGTCCGCGCCGCTGGAGCCGATCAGGATCTCTCCCTCGAGCCCGGTCACCGGCACCGTCGCGTCGGTTCGGTTGACGAGGAACAGGAACCGTTCCCCGGCGCCGCGGCGGACGGTCAGCTCGACCTTGCCCCGCGCGTCGGCGGGGAGTTCGCTGCTGACGCCGGCCGGGTCCAGCAGCCGCGGCAGCAGCGAGCGGAGCCCGTCGACGCCGAGCCGGGTGGAGACGTAGGAGGCGGAGCCGCCGCCGGTGGGCCGCCGGGTGACGGCCGGACGGCCGGCGTGCACTCCGGTGCGGTAGCGCGCCAGCACCTCGGTGGCGTCGTCGGTCACGGCGATCCGGTCCGTCCACAGGGCGCCCCAGGTGGAGTCGTCCAGCTCCACGCTCTCCCCGGCGAGCAGCGGGCCGAACTCCTCGATGCGGACGCCGAGCAGGTCGCGCAGGGCGCCCGGGTAGCCGCCGAGCCACACGTGGTCGTTCTCGTCGACGATCCCGGAGAAGTACGTGGTGACCAGGTGGCCGCCCTGCTCGGCGTACCGCGTGAGCTCCTTGGCGAGCTCGGCGGGGACGACGTGCAGCACGGGCGCGACGAGCACCTGGTGACGGGAGAGGTCGGCGCGGGTGGTCACGAGGTCGGCGCGGACGCCGAGGGCGAGCAGCGCCGAGTACCAGTCGAGCGCCTCCTGCCGGTAGTCCAGCAGCGCCGTGGGGTGCGAGTCCTGCTCGCTCGCCCACCACGACTCCCAGTCGTAGAGGATGCCGACGGAGGCCGGCTCGCGCTCCGAACCCGCCACCGGGGCAAGGGACTTGAGCTGGGCGCCGAGGTCGGCGACCGCGCGGAAGAGGTCGCTGTCGGGGCCGGCGTGCGGAACCATCGCCGAGTGGTACTTCTCGGCGCCCGCCGCGGACTGCCGCCACTGGAAGAAGCACACCGCGTCAGCGCCGTGCGCCACGTGCAGCAGCGAGTCGCGGGCCAGGTCGCCGGGCCGCTTCGCCACGTTGACGGGCTGCCAGTTGACCGCGCTGGTGGAGTGTTCCATGAGGAACCACGGCCGGCCTCCCGCGATGCCGCTGACGAGGTTCGCGCTGAACGACAGCTCGTCGCGGTCCTGGGGGCCGGGGTGCACGTAATGGTCGTTGGAGACGAAGTCGATCTCGCTCGCCCAGTCCGCGTAGTTCATGCCCTTGGTGCCGCCCATCACCATGAAGTTGGTGGTGACCGGGATCCCGGGGGTGATCTCCCGCAGGATCTCCCGCTCGGCGACGAGGTGGTCCTTGAGGGCGTCCGAGGAGAACCGCTTGAAGTCGAGCTGCTGGGTCGGGTTGGGGTGCGAGGCGGCCAGCCGGGGCGGCAGGATCTGCTCCCAGTCGCTGTAGCGCTGCGACCAGAACGCCGTTCCCCAGGCGTGGTTGAGCGCGTCGAGGCTGCCGTAGCGGGCGCGCAGCCAGTTCCGGAAGGCGCGGGCGGCGTCGTCCGAGTGGTCGTACACGTTGTGGCAGCCCAGCTCGTTGGAGACGTGCCAGGCGACGAGGGCCGGGTGGTCCTTGTAACGGCCGGCGATCTCCCGGACCAGCCGCAGAGCGTGCTCGCGGAAGACCGGCGAGGTGGGCCGCCAGTGCTGGCGCGCCCCCGGCCACAGGGTCTCGCCGTTCGCCGTCACCGGCAGGATCTCGGGGTGGGCGGTGGTCAGCCACGGCGGCGGGGAGGCGGTGGCGGTGGCCAGGTCGACGCCGATCCCGCCGGCGTGCAAAAGGTCCATGACCTCGTCGAGCCAGCCGAAGTCCCAGGTGTCCGGGCCCGGCTGGATGCGGGCCCAGGAGAAGATCCCCACGGAGACGACGGTGACGCCGGCCTCCTGCATCAGCCGGACGTCCTCCGCCCACACGTCCCTGGGCCACTGCTCGGGGTTGTAGTCGGCGCCGTAGGCCAGACGCGGAGCGGGGTCACCGTCCGCCCCGCTCAGCATGCGGGACTGGAGGGTGGAGATCATGGCGGTCCTTCCGAATGCGGTGCACGGGGGCGGC
>NZ_JBMNDR010000069.1:0-51375 GCF_052543235.1 Streptomyces sp. SAS_272
ACGGCCCGCCCCGCGTCGCGGTCGCCGCCGTCGCCGTGCTCGCGGCCGCGCTCGTCGGCTTCGCCTGCGCGCTGCTGCTGCCCGGCCGCGACGGTGGAGCCGCCGCGGGGGCGCAACCGCCCGCGCCCGCCGCCACGGCGACGGCCGCCGCGAGCGCGCCCGCCGATCCCGACGGCGCGGGCACCCTGCGGGAGGGGGACAGCGGCCCCGGTGTGACCGAGCTCCAGCAGCGTCTGCGCAGGATCCCGAACGTCTACGACGGCGGTCCCACCGACGGCCGTTACGGCAGTGTGCTCACCGAGGCCGTGGCCCGCTTCCAGCTCTGGTACGGAATCCGCGGCGACGAGACCGGCGTGTACGGCGACGACACCCGGCGCGATCTGGAGTCCCGGACCGCGTCGGCCGCCGGCGGGTGAACGGGCGACGGCAGGGTGCACGCCGGGCGGGGCGGGAACCGGCCGGTCCTACCCCTCGCCGTCCTGCGGCAGCCGGATGTCGAGCACGCACACGTCGTCGCGGCCGTCGGGCTCCAGCACCGCGCCGAGCAGCTGTTCCAGCGGCGCCGGGCCGGCCGGGCCACGGCGGGCGGCGGCCCGGGCGAGCCGTCCCAGCCCCTGGTCGATGCTCTCCGCGGGCCGTTCGACCAGACCGTCGGTGTACAGCAGCAGCCGGTCGCCGGGCTCGAGGAGGACCTCCGTCTCCTCGTAGCGGGGCGCTTCCGTCGCGCCGAGGAGCATCCCGTAGGGGCGTTCGAGGTAGCGGGCCTCGCCGGCGCGCAGCAGCAGCGGTGGGGGGTGGCCGGCCTGCGCCCAGACGAGCCGGTGCTCGCTGGGGTTGTAGCGGGCCAGCATCATGGTCGCCGAGCCGTGCGGATCGCGGGAGTGCAGCAGCAGCGCGTTGAGCCGGCTGAGCGCCCCGGTCAGCGACGACCCCGTGATGATCATGCCTTTGGCGGTGAACCGCAGCAGCGCCATCGCGGCGACGGCGCCCAGGCCGTGCCCCGCCACGTCGCCCACCACGAACAGCGCGTCCCCGTCGGGCAGTTCGATGGCGCTGAACCAGTCGCCGCCGACGCTGAGATCCGACTGCGCCGGCAGGTACGCGATGTCCACCCGCAGCCCGGCCAGCCGGACGGGCTGTTTCGGCAGGGGGAGCAGGGCCTCCTGCAGACGCGCGGCGGCCGTGCGTTCGGCCTGCAGCACGCCGTGCTGGGTGAGCATCGCCCGCTCGCTGGCGACGAGGGCGAGTTCGGCGTTGCGCTGCGCGGTGAGGTCCTGCACGAAGCCGTGCACCTCGACGGGCGTGCCCGCCGCGTCGGGCACGGCCTCCGCGACCACCCGCAGATGGCGGACGCCGTCCCGGGTGACGAACCGGAACGGCACGTCGCACGGCTGCCCGTGGCGCACGAGCTCCCCGACGGAGCGGGCCAGCACCGGCACGTCCTCGGGCAGGGCGAGCCGCGGCAGACCCGCGAGGGGGACGGCGCCCCGGGCGGGGTCGCGTTCGAGGATGGCGAAGACCTGGGCGGACCAGTTCCCCTCGCCCGTCACCAGGTTCCAGGTGACCCAGCCGAGGTTGCCCAGCCGCTGCACGTCCGCCAGCCGCTGCTCCTGCCGGTCGGAGGGGTCGTGGCGGACCCAGCTGACGACCAGTCCGTCGCCCAGCCGTGCGGCCCTCGCCGAGTAGGTGGACAGCTCGCTGAACCCGGCGGTCGTCTGCTGCAGGGCGAACGGCTCGCCCTCGAACGGCTCGTCGCCCGCGAGCGTCCGGAGGCAGCCCTGCCACATCGGTTCGCCGGCCATCTCCGGCCAGCACTCCAGGAAGCGCAGTCCGACCAGCTCGGGCCCGCTGCGACCCCGGGCGTCGGAGGTCATCCGGGTGGCGGCGTCGATGCGGAAGTCCTCGACGTGCCCCGACGCGGAACGCAAGGGGGAGAGGAGCACCGCGGAGACCGGCAGCCGGTCGAACATCGTCTCCATGGCGTCCGCGGCGGCCCCGACGGCGGTGGGCCTGCGGGCGTCCACGGTGCGCAGCGGGCCCGCGCAGAGCTGGGCGACGGCCAGCAGATGTTCCCGCACGCGCGGGGTGAAGGGACCCTCACGGCGGCGCAGGATGCCCAGCGCGACGTCGGTCGACGCCCCGGTGACCACCGGCAGCCAGGCCCGGGTCGGCCAGCGGCGCGCGGGGTCGCCGATCAGCAGATAGCGCTGGGCGTCCTTGTCGACGTCCTCCAGCCAGCACGGCCGGCCGGACTCGAGGGCGACGCGTGCGGCGATGCCGCTCACCGGAGGAACCCGTCCCCACTGGTCGGCCAGCGTCTTGTCGATCCCGGCGTGCCCCACGAGGTCGAGCCCGCCCCCGGGCAGCCGTGCATAGATCATGACGGCGTCGGCGCCCACGTCCGGCGCGAGGTGGTCGAGCAGCCGGCGGGCGAGATCCTGCGGCCCGCCGACCCGGACGAGGCCCCGGCTGAGCCGGCCGAGAGCCGCGGCGTCGATCTCGCCGGCGGCCGACTGCGGCGTGCTCTGCGGCTCCGGGGCGTCGGCGGAGGGGGCCGCGGGCTCGGTGCGCTGCGGTGCGGCGAGGGAGCCGAGGGTGATCCAGCACTCCTCCAGCAGCGTCCGCCGCGCGGTCTGCGCCCGCCGGTGCAGTTCGTCCTGGGCGGCGTCGGGGGTGCAGCCGCGCTGTGCCATCAGCGCGCCCTTGGCGCGCTCCAGCACGGCCGCGGTCGCCGCGAGGTCCTGCAGCCGGTCCATCTCGGCGCGCTGGCGGGCCACGACGCGGGTCAGCGCGGCCATGTCGGGGACGCCGCCGGACTCCGCGGGCAGGGCGGGTTCGCTCGTCACGCCTCGAGCATGGCACATGGGCGCGGCTCGGATCGAGGTCTTGCGGCAACCCTCCTGCCAGGCGCGATGGCCTGCGCGGACATCGGTCCGCGACGGCCCGGTCAACGCCCGGCGTTGTGCTCCGTCAGGGCCTGGGAGACGGCTCGGACGCTGCGGGCGATGTGCTGGAGCTGCATGACCTCGGCGGCGTACATCTTGATGGTGTGCTCGATGACGGACTCGGCCAGTCCGAGCCGGGGGAGGTCGGCGCGGGCGGTCTGCAGAGCGGTGCGGGCGACCCGGACCTCGTTCTGGACCTGGATCTGCGCGTGGCGGGCGAGCAGCACCGGGTGACGCAGCAGGGCGGGGTAGCTCGCGTAGCGCGCGGGCACCAGCTCACGCAGCCACTTGGCGGCCGAGCGCTCCCAGTCGTAGCTGCCGGGCGTCTTGACCTGGCACGGCCAGTCCGAGCTGATGCGCGTCGTCGTCAGAGTCATGATCATCGCTTCCGGTATGTGGCGTCGTGACGGTGGTCCGACGGTTCGGGGCGGCCCCGGTCCAGGGGATGACCGGGGCCGCCTGGGGCGCTCGCGCAAGCGATGCCCCGAGCACCCCGAACGCCGACGCGGGTAGGGGACGGCGGTCTTCAGGTGCCCGTACAGGAGCCCTTCGCGGGCGGTGCGGCCGTGAGCAGTATTTATATATGCCGACGGGTTTGCAAGACGTATGAAAACATTCATGCGTGAAATGCCCGTACGGGTCCCATTGGTCCTTTATGGGGGAGGGGGTGGTCCTGGGTAAAACGGTCATTCCCGGAGGAAGAACTGGTGCTGCTCGGCGATCTGCTCGTATTCCTCGAGCCGCGCCTGGGTGCGCTCGGGGCCGGCGTCGGTCATGGCCTGGAGCAGCGCCGCGGCCATCACGCCCGGGGCGGCGTAGGAGTCGAAGACCAGGCGGGAGCCGGTGCCGGTGGCGAAGGCGGCGTCGGCCTCGTCGGCCACCGGCCCCAGTGCGAGGTCGGTGATCAGCGCGACCTTGAGGCCGGCGCTGCGGGCGACCCGCACGGCGGTCAGGGTCTCCTGCGCGTGCCGGGGCATCGAGAACGCCAGCACCCAGGTCCCGCCCGCCTCCCGGGACTGCAGCAGCGCGTCGTAGGCGACGCTGCCGCCCCGGGTCACCAGCCGCACGTCCGGGTGGACGCGGCGGGCGGCGTAGGCGAAGTACTCGGCCAGCGAGGCGGAGATGCGCAGCCCGAGGACGGTCAGCGGCGTCGACTGGGAGAGCTTGCGGCCGACGTCGATGACATGGTCGGGGTCGGCGAAGTCGCGCCGCAGGTTCTCCAGGTTCTCGATCTCCGCGTCGACCGCCGCCTGCAGTTCGTTGCTGCGGTTCACCTCCGCCGCAGGGCCGCCGGCCAGCGCGCCGAGCGCGATCGACTGGAGCTTCTCCCGCAGCGCGGGATACCCGCTGAAGCCCACCGCCGCGGCGAACCGGGTCACCGAGGGCTGACTGACGCCGACCCGGTCCGCGAGGTCGGTGATCGACAGGAACGCCGCCTCGGTGATGTGCTCGATCAGATACTGGGCGATACGCCGTTGCCCCGGGGAGAGTTGGGGCCCGTCGAAGAGCGCCCGCAGTCGGGAGGTCGGGGACACCTCCGTCTCCGGTCCGGTCCTGCCCGAGGTGATCGCGGATGCCTGTGCGCGTGCCTGCTGAGGCGATGGCGCCGGTGCGCCTCCCTTGTCTTCCACGAAGCTCAACATAGCTCAGGGATCCGGCGGGCAAAGGTGAGCGGAGGGCGGGCCGGCACCCCTCCCGCACCCCCGGTGATCGCGGATTACCGCCGGTACGTCAGGACCGGGGTCCGGACGGCGTGACGGGCCGCCCGAGGCCGGACGCGGTCACGGGCCGCCCGGGACCGGTGACATCGCCGGCCCGCCCCGCAGTGCGGGTGCCCCGCTACCGGCCCCGAAGGTGACTCCGGCCCCGGAGGTGACACGGCCCCGGAGGTGACTCCGGCCCCGGAGGTGACACGGCCCCGGAGGTGACTCCGGCCTCGGAGGTGACACGGCCCCGGAGGTGACTCCGGCCTCGGAGGTGACACGGCCCCGGAGGTGACTCCGGCCTCGGAGGTGACTCCGGCCCCGGAGGTGACACGGCCCCGAAGATGAATCCGGCCTCGACGGTGATCCGGCCTCGACGGTGATCCGGCCCCGGGGGCGATGCCGGCCCCAGGGCGACACTGACCCCAGGACGACGCAGGTCCTGGGGCGATGCCGGCCCCCAGGGCGACACCGGCGGGCCCGGGGCGACGCCTGCCGGGTGGGGGCGGGAGTGGACCCGGCGGGGGCGTGTGCCTGCCCGGGGTCGTCTCCCGCCCCCACGGGCGTCACCGCTTCAGCAGGCGTACCGACAGGCCGTGCGCCGTGTACACGGGCACGGCCCGCAGGTGACCGCAGCCCGGCAGCAGGATGCGGTCGAACTGGCCGCGCAGCGCCGACGCCGCGATCACCGGCACGGTCGTCCCCGCGGCCGGCGGCCGGTCGGCGTCGAGACGCAGCGACAGCACCGAGCCCCGGTCGAGCCGAACCCGCCCGGACACCGTCAGCGCCGGACCGTGGTGCCCGCGCAGCGTCAGGTCGAGCACCGCGCCGGCCCCCTGGGCCCACGCACCGCGCACCCGCACCGGCTCGTCCGCGCGCAGCGTGCCGCCGGTCAGCCGCACGTCGCCCTGGCCGAGGGCGTTGGCGTGCCCGGCCACGAGCACGCCCGCCTCGACGACGGTGCCGCCGTGGTAACGGTTGTGCCCGGTCAGTGTGAGCGTGCCGGAACCGCGCTTGGTCAGACCGCCTTCGCCCGTGATGTCGTTGCGCCAGGCGTCGGCCGCCTGGAAGCCGTGCTTCGCGGCGTCCATGGTGACCGTGACGTCGCAGTCGAAGGCGCCGTAACCGTCCGCGGCCGCGAACAGGTTGAGTCGGCCCCACTGCTCGAAGCCGTCCAGCAGCACGTACCCGGAGGGCAGCGCGGTCGTGCGCAGCACCTCCCGGCGCTGAGCCGCGGTCAGGTACGGCTGCCGGGTCTCCAGCAGCACCTCCGCGCCCTTGGGCACCGTCAGGGGCTCCTTGCGGCCCTCCCTGGTGAGGACGTAGGTCAGCCGGGGCTCGACGGCGCGCGCGTTGGCCTCGCGGTCGGCGTACTCGTCGGAGGAGTCGGAGTGCGCGTACGCGAACAGGGTGTCGGGGGTCGTGCCGGTCTTCCCGGTGAAGTAGGCCAGGGCCTGGGCGCGGGCGGCCGCCTTCAGCTCGGCGTTGGCCGGGTCGGCGAGGGTGGCGGCGGCGAGCGCCGTGGCCATGATGCGGCCGCCGATGACGTCGACGGTGGAGTGCATGCCGGACATGATCCTGGTGTGGCTCAGCTGCAGGGCGCGCGTCACCAGCTCCTGGAAACGCTCGGGGACGGCGTACGCGTACGCCAGCGACGCCAGGTGGAATGCATTGGTGTGGCCGCTCGGGAATCCGCCGTCGTCCGTCGGCGAAGTGCTGCGCTGGCGCAGCAGCTGCGGCACGACGACCACCTCGGAGTCGTAGACGGGGAAGCCGAGCGCGTCGGTCTTCCCGGTGTCGACGACCTCGCTGTTCTCGTTCATGCGCCACGGCCGCGGGTACTGGTACGCGTACTTGCTCGGGTTGCCCGAGGCGTAGTTGCCGCGCACCGTGTCGACGAGCGTGGCGACCAGGCCGAGGTCGGAGTCGTGCGAACCGGCGCCGAGGGCGGAGCCGGCGGGCGCGTCGGCCGGCACCGCGTCGTCGATCTTGGCGGGCGGTATGCCGTCCGGCGCGCGAGTGATCGACGTGACGGCCTTGGCGCCCGCCTTGTACAGGTCCGCCAGCGGTCCGAGGCCCGCGATCGTCGAGTAGCTCTGGTGCTGACGGTCGTAGAGGAAGGCCTCTCTGCCCTGGGCCTCCGTGCGGTTGCGGGTGAGCGCGATGCAGTAGCGCATGTTGGCGCGCAGGACGTCGGGCCGCAGGGGCGTGCCCGTGTTCCATGCCGAGCCGGTCTTCCACACACGGGCGAAGCCGCCGAGGGCGCGGACCACCGCGTTGGTCTCGGGCGTGAGGTTCGCTATGACGTTCGTCTTGTAGTCGTCGGCGAACGGGAGCGGAGCGGTTGCGGCCTTGGCGTCCGCGGCGACCAGCCAGGAGGCCAGCGTCGGGGCGGCCACCAGGGCCGCCGACCCGCCCACGGAGAACTTGAGGAAACGCCTTCTGTTCACGGCCGAGGGAGAGCTGAGCCCGGCGGGTGACGGCATGGATGTGCCTTCCTGGAGTGGCCTCGGCCGAGGGGCCGGAGCGAGGGGGTGCGCGACGGCGGTCCGTGGGTGTTTGCGACGACCCGTGAGCCGGTGACGCGTCTGAGCGAAGATCTACGGCCGGGTCGTGTCGCTTTCGCGTGGGCCCGGCGACCGGTGCGTGTCCTGTGGGTGAACGTGCCGGCGGCGGCTCACAGCAGTGAGCGCGCCAGTGCCACCGCGCCCTGTACCGGCGGCACGGTGAGCGGCTGCGGCCGCGCTCCCGGCACGGCGGCGCCGAGTGCGGCGGCGAACGCCTCGTAGAGCGCGGGCTGCCCGAGCACCGTGCCGCCCGCCACGACGACGTCGTCGACCACGACCCCGCGCGCCGCCAGACGGGCCACGAGGGTCGCGAGGTCCTCGCCGGCGCGGGCGATCACGGACCGGGCGAGGGCGGAGCCGTCGGCGGCGGCCGCGAAGACGACGGGAGCGTGCCGCCCCCACTCCGCGGAGACGTCGGACGCGCTCTCCAGCGCGGCGCCGAGCGCCGGGACCTCCGGCACGCCGAAGGAGGAGATCAGGCCGCGTGCGAGGGCGTCGGGGGCCTCGCCCCGGTCGTGTGCGGCCCACACGGCCCGGGCGGCCTCCCGGACGAGTCCGGCGGCGCCGCCCTCGTCGCCGAGGACCGCGCCCCAGCCGCCCACCTGGACCGGGGCGCCGTCGGGCAGCCGTCCCACCGCGACCGATCCGGTGCCGGCCACGAGGCCGACGCCCTTGTCCAGACCGGCGGCCGGAACGAGCAACTCGGCGTCGCCCACGACCTGCGCGGGCGCGCCGAGAAGTTCCTGGAGCGCGACACGGATCCGTGCGCACTGGAGAGGGGTCTCGCAGGCGTGCGCCCCCAGGGCGAGCGCAGCGGGACGTGCGTCCGCCGGCAGTGCCTCGCGGAGGAGGACGGCCAGCCAGCGCGCGGCGGCGACCGGGTCGTGGGGCCGCCAGCCGCTGCTGGCGCGCACATGGTCGACCACGACGTGGTCGCCCGCGAGCGCGCGCAGATGCGTCTTGGTGCCGCCCACGTCGACGCCGACCACGAGGGGGCTCGAAGGGGGAGAGTCCTGCACGGATCCTCTTTCGTCGATGCGCTTGACGGGCTGCGACGGCGGGCGAACCGTGACCGAGGGAACAGGCATGGAGGAGCTAGGGAAGCCCCGGGACGGGCCTCTGGCGAAGCACGGCAGGCGAGTACCGTGAAGTTCGTTAGGAAGTTAACTAACGAAGTACAGTGCGTCAAGAGGTATCGCGCACTCGACCACCGCGCGGCCCGGAAGGCCCGCGGGGGGCGGGAACGCGCGACGTCGGTGCATCCCATCGCCGCAGCCCGCCGGGACGATCTCGTCCGGCGCGCGCGGCCCTGTACCCGTGTGGGGGAAACTGTGGAACTCGACGTGGTGGAAGCCCCCCGCCTGACCGAGAGCGCCAGCGCCGTGTTCGCCGTGCTGGCCCAGGCGGGCAGCGCGACCCGGCCGCAGCTCGCGAGCCTGGCGGGACTGTCCAAGCCGACCGTGTCCTCCGCCGTGGCGGAGCTCGAGGCCGCGCGTCTCGCCGCACACTCCGGGACCGCCTCCAGCGGCACCGGCCGCTCCGCCGCCGTCTACTGCCTCGGCCCGGCCGCGGGCGCGGTGCTGGCCGTCGATCTCGGCCCGGCCGTCACCCGGGTCAGAGGCTGCGCCCTGGACGGCGCCCTGCTCGCCGAGGCCACCGCCTCCCGCAAGGACGCCGCCGACGCCGTCCGTGAGGCGCTCGACGCACTGCCCGGCGGTGTGCCGCTGCGCTCCATCGTGGTCGCCGTCGGCGACGTGGCCGCACGGGACCGGCTGGGCAGCGGCATGCGCCCCGCGACCGCCAAGGCCGGCCCCGTCTTCGACTCCGTGGCGGTCGCCCTTCCGCCGGGCGTTCCCGTGCAGCTGGAGAACAACGTCAACTGCGCGGCGCTCGCGGAACTGCACGAGGGAGCCGCCCGGGGCCGGCACACCTTCGGCTATCTGCGCATCGGCGTGGGCATCGGTCTCGGCATCGTGGTCGGGGGACAGGTGCTGCGCGGCTCGAACGGGGCCGCCGGAGAGCTCGCCCGGCTGCCCTATCCCTGGGACGACGGCCGTGAGCCGCGCCGGGAGGCACTGGAGGAGTACATCGGCGCCCGCTCCCTGCTGCGCCGGGCCAGGGAGGCCTGGGAGGCCGCGGACGGTCCCTGCCCGCGCACCACCGAGCGGCTGTTCGCCCTCGCCGGGGCGGGCACGGCCACGGCGGGCGCGATCGTCGGCCGGCACGCCGCGGACGTGGGCCGGCTGGCCGCCGCGGTGACCGCCGTACTGGACCCCGGACTGATCGTGCTCGGCGGCAGCACCGGTGCTGATCCGCAGCTCCTGCCCGGTGTGCGGGCCGAGCTGGCGCGGCTGAGCTGGCCCACGGAGGTGGTCAGCAGCACGGTCGGCGATTCCGGCACGGTCGCGGGCGCCGCACGGCTCGCGGTCGCCCGGGGAGTCCAAACCGTGACCGATGTGGCGCGGGCCAAGGATTGACGGCCCGCGACTCGGTCTGCCAATGTCCGGACAAGCGCTTTCTAAGTCGGTCGGGACGCCGGCTTGGGGTGAGCGTCCCGGCCGTACTCGACGTACGGCAGCCGCACGAGGGCGTGCTTGTGCGACGACGGCCCTCATGGCCGGGGACCCCACCCGTGTAGGCGACGCGGCCGGGCGAGGCCGTGCCCCCGGAAAGCGAAACCTCCTGCAAACTGCACCCGTGCCGCCTCGTTCGGCGCCGTGCTCCGTCCCCTACGACGAAATGGGATCGAAGATGACCAGTGTGGGTGTGCGGCGCTCCCGCCGACTCGGCCTCGGCGGCATACGCCGCCTGGTTCCCCTCGCTGCCGTGGCCTCGGCAGGTGCCCTGTTGCTCTCCGCCTGCGGGTCGGACGGCGGCTCGGGCGGGAACTCCAAGTCCCTGACGTTCTGGATCTCCACGGTTCCGGGGCAGGACGCGGGCTGGAAGAAGCTGGTGGCGCAGTACAAGAAGGAAGCCGATGTCGACGTCAAGCTCGTCAACATCCCCTACGACGGCTACACGACGAAGCTGAAGAACGCCGCGCAGGCGAACTCCCTGCCCGATGTGGCGGCCGTCCCGTCGCTGGACCCGATCTGGTCGGGCAAGCTGATCGACCTCGGCTCCATCGCCAACAACAAGACCAACAAGATCAACGCCAACTTCGTCGCCAAGGACTCGTCGGGGAAGGTCCTGGCCATCCCTTCGGACGTCACCGCGTCCGGCATGTACATCAACAAGTCGCTCTTCGAGCAGGCCGGCGTCGCCTTCCCGACCTCGCCCCAGAAGACCTGGACGTGGACCGACTTCATCAAGGCGGCGAACACGGTCCGCGAGAAGACCAAGGCCAAGTACTCCCTGACCTTCGACCAGTCGCCGTCCCGGCTGCGCGCCATGGTGTACGAGATGGGCGGCAAGTACGTCCACGCCGACGACTCCGGCAAGTTCTCGGCGGACGAGGCGACCAAGAAGGCCGTGAACACCTTCGTCGGCTGGAACGACGACAAGACCATGCCGAAGTCGGTGTGGACCAGCGGCGCCGACCCGTCGGCGATGTTCCAGAGCGGTGACGTGGTCGCCTACTGGTCCGGCGTGTGGCAGGTCGCCTCCTTCGCGGAGAGCATCAAGAAGTTCGAGTGGGCGAGCGTCCCGACCCCCGCCCAGCCGGTGCAGGCCAGTGACGTCAACAGCGGCGGCCTGATGGTCGGCTTCAACAACAACGGCGCCGCGGCCACCGCCGCGACGAAGTTCATGTCCTGGCTGTACGAGCCGGACCACTACCGCACGCTGTGCGAGGCGTCCGGATTCCTGCCGGTCGAGAGCGGTCTGAACCCGAAGTACCCCTTCACCTCCGAGGCGGCGCAGGCGGCGTTCAAGCTGTACAACGAGGAGATCCCGCTCTACGCGCCGATCTCCGGCTACTTCAACGGCGCGCAGACGAACTGGGTGCTGAAGGGCAAGAGCCTCACCGAGGACCCGACCAAGACCGAGCTCGGCAAGGCCATCAACGGTCAGCAGTCGGCCGACAAGGCCCTGGAGAACATCGTGGCCGGCTACAACCAGCAGGTCGGCGGCGGATCGTAGGCCACAGGGCCGGGCGGCGGCGTCCCCACCCCGCCGCCCGGCCCTGCACGCACCCGTGACGCCGGGCTCACGGCGTGAGCCCACGGCAATCCCACTCACCAGCACGGAGTCAGGAAGATGACAAAACGCGCCTCGGACGTGTCCGTGAGCCCGCCCAGGAGACGCAGCACCTACGTCCTCGCGCCGCTCGTCCTCATCGCGGCCAATGTGGTGCTCTTCTCGCTGTTCTTCGTCTGGCCGGCGGTGATCGGGCTCGTCTACTCCTTCACGAACTACACGGGCGTGGGCGCGTTCCAGTTCGTGGGGCTGGACAACTACCACAACCTGTTCGGGGACTCCACCTTCTACGACGCGCTGACCCGGACGCTGCTGTACGCGGTGCTCTTCGTCCCGCTGAACTTCGCGCTCTCGCTGCTCGCCGCCAACCTCGTGGTGAACAAGAACGCCAAGGGCGCGTCGGTGGCCCGCGTCATCTTCTTCATCCCGTGGCTGCTGTCGCCCATCGTCGTGGGCGTCCTGTGGCGGTGGCTGTTCGGCGAGAACTTCGGACTGGTCAACTACGTCATCGAGAAGCTCGGCGGCAGCGCCGTCCCGTGGCAGTCCAACGCGGACCTGTCGTTGATCGTGGTGGTGATGGCGGCGTCCTGGGCCTGGACGGGCTTCTCGATGCTGCTGTTCATCGCGGCGATCAAGAACGTGCCGGTGTCGTACTACGAGGCGGCCGCGCTCGACGGCGCCGGCCCGTGGCGCCAGTTCATCAGCATCACGCTGCCGAGTATCGCGCCCACCTCGTTCATCGTCATCCTGCTCAACACGATCAACGCGATGAAGGAGTACCCGGTGTTCGTCGCCCTCAACAACGGCGGCCCCGGCACCTCGAACAACCTCCTCGTCCAGTACATCTACGAGACCGGCTTCAAACGGGGCCAGATCGGCTACGCGAGCGCCGCGTCGTTCGTGCTCATGCTCATCCTGATGGCCGTCGCGATCGTCCAGCTGATCGTCAACCGGCGGGTGGAGAACCGATGACAACCACAGACATCCCACGCCCGGTCGACGCCGGTTCCGGACGGACCGTCTCCAAGAAGCGGTCCCGCGGCACGGGCAGCGGCGGCATCCGGCAGGCGGTGTCCGCGACGACACTGCTGTGGATCCTGGCGTGCCTGTACGGGCTGCCGGTGCTGTGGTTCGTCCTCAGCTCCTTCAAGCCGGCCAGCGACCTGTTCTCCTATCCGCTGACGCTGGTTCCGCACGACCCCACCCTGTCGGGCTTCAAGGCGGCGTGGGAGAGCGCCAACTTCTCCCAGTACTTCATCAACACCGCCATCGTGTGCGTGATCACGACGATCCTCACGGTGGGCGTCAGCTGCTGCACCGGGTACGCGCTGGCCAAGTACGACAACCGATGGCTCAAGGCGTTCTTCCTCTGCATCCTGGCCACCACGATGCTGCCGGGCGAGGTCATGCTCGCCCCGGAGTTCCTGGTGGTGCGCAACCTCGGCCTCTACAACTCCTTCGCCGGCATCATCCTCCCGGCCGTGCTCACCGCGACCGGATGCTTCATGTTCCGTCAGTTCTTCCTGACGGTTCCCGACGAACTGGTGGAAGCCGCACGCATCGACGGCGCGCGCGAGCTGTCGATCTTCCTGCGGATCATGGTGCCGATCTCCCGGCCCATCATGCTGACCCTCGCCATCCTGTCCTTCCAGTGGCGGTGGAACGACTACATCTGGCCGCTGCTGATGCTCAACGACCCGAACAAGTTCACCGTGCAGATCGGCATCCAGAGCATCGTCGGCGCGCAGAACATCAACTGGTCGGTACTGCTCGGCGCCTCGGTCATCTCCATGATCCCCCTGATCCTCGTCTTCCTCGTCTTCCAGCGCTACGTCATGGGCGCCGACATCAACGCCGGACTGAAGGACTGACCGTGCCCACCCAGCTCGACCACGAGTTCGTCCGCGCGGCGGCCCGCGCCGCCGACCGGCCGGCCGCCCCGCTGGCGGCCGGCCCCGCCGAGGAACCCGTCGGGGTGCCCCACCGCGCTCTGGCACGCCGGGTGAAGACCCTGGTCGCGGCGTACCGCTCGCCCGACTCGGCACTGCACGGCAGCAGCCGCGCCGTCGCCGCCGCGACGACCCAGCTGCGCGCCCTGCGGACCGCGCAGACGTCAACCGGCCTCTTCGCCGGCGGCGACAACGTGCAGTCACCGCCGGACTCCGCCTTCACCGTCAACGACGTGTGCGACGCGCACGTCCTCGCCGCCGGCGCGGGGCCCGAACTGGACGAGGTCACCGCCGTGCTCGCGGAGATCGCCGACGCCGCCTCCGGCAGTCTCCTGACCGGCGGGGTGCACACCCCGAACCACCGCTGGGAGCTGTCCGCGGCCCTGGCCCGGCTGCACCGGTCGTTCCCCGACAGCCGGCTGCTCGACCGCGTCGAGGAGTGGCTCGCCGAGGGCGTCGACATCGACGCGGAGGGCCATTACTCGGAACGCAGCGCCAACTACGCGGCCCATGTCTCCAACCCCTCGCTGCTGCTGCTGGCCGGCGTCCTCGGCCGGGCCGACCTGCTGGACGCCGTCGAACGCAATCTCACCGCCACCCTGGACCTCATCAGGCCCGACGGCACGGTGGAGACCGTCCACTCGCGACGGCAGGACCAGCACCACCCGTTCCCGCTGGCCCCCTACCTGCCGCACTACCGGCTGCTCGCGGTCCGCACCGGCCGGGGCGACTTCGCCCGGGCGGCGCGGCTGGCGGCCGCCGGCGGCATCGACGACCCCGACCTGCTCGCGGAGACCCTCCTCACCCCGGACCTGTGCCGCGCACTGCCCGCTCCGGCCCCGGAGACACTGCCCCGCGACCGGTACGTCACCACCGCGCGCCTCGCCACACGTGCCTCGGCCACCGCGCACACCGTGGTGTACGGAGGCTCCGACGTGCCGGAGCACCGGCGCATCCGCTCCGGCCTCGCCTGCAATCCCACCTTCCTGCGCATGTTCGCCGGCGACGCCGTCCTCGACGCGGTCCGTCTCTCGCGGGGGTTCTTCGACCTGGGCCCGTTCCGCGCCGCCGACACGCAACGGCTCGCCGACAACCGCTACCTCCTCACCGAAACCCTCACGGCCGCCTACTACCAGCCGCTCGCGAAGGACCGACTGCGGGACGACGGCTCCTACCGGATGGCGGACGAGGGCCGCTTCTCGGCCGCCATGGCCTTCTCGGACCGGCCCCGGGACGAGGTGTCGCACACGACCCGGATCGAGGTGGACCTGCGGGACGACGGCGCCGACCTGCGGATCGACATCAGCGGGCCGCGCGTGCCCTGGGCGCTCGAACTGACCTTCCGGCCGGGCGGCACGACGCAGGGCGGCGAACCGGTCGGCGACGGACGCCGGTGCCTGACGACCGGGCCGATGACCTATCGGGTCGGTGACGACGAGATCCGGGTCGTGGCCGACGTCGAGGCGGGCGAACCGCTCGCCGGGCCGGACCGCAGCGACGTGCTGCGGTACGACCCCGGCCAGGACCACACCGTGGTGGGCGGCACCGACGCGACGACGGGGAACCGCGTCTACCTCGGTGGACTCGGCCCGCACACGCTGACCGTCGCGCTGCGCGCCGTCAGGTCCGCATCGGCCGTGTGACGGTCCGCACCGGCCCGTGTGACGGTCTGCACCGGCCGTGTGACGGACCGCCTTCGCCGCTCGTCCGCGGACCGGACGGCGCCCGTCGGCCCCCCGGCGGGCCGACGCCCACGCCGCGCGCGGCGGGCGACCGAGACCGGTCCTCAGACAGGCAGCCCGAGCAGTCCCCAGCCGCGCCGCGCCACCTCGTCGACCACCACCGCCCACTCGCGCACCAGGACCGTGAACGCGTCGAAGTCCGCGATCGACCCGCCGGGGCGTGCCGCGTGCCGGTCGTACTGGGTGCGCAGTCCCTCCAGCAGGGGCTGCGCACGGGCCCAGTGAGCGGCGAGCCCGGTCACCCGGGCGGGCGGGCCGACGAGGAGCAGGCGCATGCCCCACGGAGCGCGGTCCGAGGGAAGGAGGCCGGCCCCCGGCAGGTCGTCCTCGTCCCGGACCAGGGGGAGGAGGAAGCCGTCCAGGGCGTCCCGCAGCGCGGGGTCGGCGAACCCCCGGGCGGTGTCCCAGCCCTCGCCCGCCCAGAAGTGCGGTGCGTAGGACCCGGTGGTGCTGCGGAACGCGTAACGGCCGCACCAGGGCACCTTCGGCGAGGCGGGAAAGACCCAGCCGACCTCGGGCGCCTCGTCCGGGTCCAGGTCGTCGGGGCACGCCGCCTCGTGGAGCAGCTCCTGCCGCACGGCCGCCGACGTCCGCTCCCAACGACCCCAGTCGAGCGCCAGCACGGTGAGGTCAAGCCCCATCCGGGCCCCCTGCCCGCACCACCAGGTCGGCCCGGTCCCGCGTCGCCGCGACCAGCTCGGCGTTGCGCCGGTCGCTCCCGTGCACCCAGGCCACCGCCGCCTCGTGCCCCTTGCCGAACTCCTCGTGCCGGGCGACCAGCCGGCGGACGCGCTCGTCCTCGTCCGTCTCGCAGAACCACACCTCGTCCAGCGCGGCCCTCACCCGTGCCCACGCCCCCGTGCCGAGGAGCAGGTAGTTCCCCTCGGTGACGACCAGCCGCACCTCGGGCGGGACGGGCACGGCCCCCGCGAGCGGCTGCTCCAGCACCCGCTCGAAGCCCGGCGCGTACACGACGTCCCCACCGTCCGTCTCCTCCCGCAGCCGGTGCAGCAGGGCCGCGTACCCGGCCGCGTCGAAGGTGTCCGGCGCGCCCTTGCGGTCCCGTCGGCCGAGCCGGTCCAGCTCGACGTCGGCGAGGTGGAAGCCGTCCATCGGGACCTGCGCGGCCCACGGTTCCCCGGCGCCGTTCAGCTCCCGCACCAGGCGCTCGGCGAGGGTGGTCTTGCCCGCGCCGGGGCTGCCGGCGATGCCGAGCAGGGTGCGCCGGCCGCCGTCCCCGGCGAGGGAACGGGCCCGCAGGACCAGATCGTCGAAAGTGAGCACACAGCAGAGTGTCGCAGTCTCCTGGAAGGAGACCCGCAAGGAGAGGAGGACGCCCGTGTCCGACGACGAGACGCAGATCCGCACCCTGATCACCCGCTGGGCCGACGCCGTCCACCGCGGCGACCTCGACACGGTCGTCGACCACCACGCGGAGGACCTGGTGATGTACGACGTGCCGGCGCCCCACGAGGGGATCCGGGGCCTCGCCGCCTACCGGGCCGCCTGGCCGCCGTTCTTCGTCTGGCAGGCCCAGGGCGCCCGCTTCGACATCGACACCCTCGACGTCACCGCCGGTCAGGACGTCGCCTACGCCCACGCCCTGCTGCGCTGCGGCACGCCCGAGGAGCTCGCGGACTGCCCCGGCCTGCGGCTGCGGCTCACGTTCGGACTGCGCAAGGAGCGCGGCCGATGGCTGATCGCACACGAGCACCACTCCTTCCCCCACGACTGACCGACGAAGGCCCACGACGGACGCACGACCGGGGGCACGACCGCGGGTCGGCCGAGGCGGCGGCCGGGCGGCGGTCACGGAAGTCCGTGTGGTGCGCGCCACACCGTTGGGAGAGGCGTTGTGGGGGAACCGGGCTTGTATGACGACGACGCTCGGTCTTCCCGACGACATCCAGGCCTGCCTCTTCGACCTCGACGGGGTCGTCACCCGGACCGCGGTGGTGCACGCGGCCGCCTGGAAGGAGACCTTCGACGCGTTCCTGCACGCGCGCGAGGGCGCGGACTACCGTCCGTTCGACTCCGCCGACGACTACGACGAGTACGTCGACGGCCGGCCCCGCGCCGACGGCGTCCGCACCTTCCTCGCCTCCCGGGGCATCGAACTGCCCGAGGGCGACCCTGCCGACCCGCCCGACGCGCAGACCGTCCACGGGCTCGGCAACCGCAAGAACGAGCTGCTCCTCGAGCGGATCCGCACCGACGGCGTCGAGCCGTACGACGGCACCCTGCGCTACGTCGAGGCGGCACGCGCGCGAGGTCTGCGCACGGCGATCGTCTCCTCCAGCGCCAACACCCGCGACGTGCTGCGCTCCATCCACGCCGAGCATCTCTTCGACGTCCGTGTCGACGGCGTCGTGGCGGCCGAGCGGGGCCTGCCCGGCAAGCCGCGCCCCGACACGTTCCTGGCAGCCGCCCGCGACCTGGGCGTCGAACCCGCCCGCGCGGCCGTCTTCGAGGACGCGCTGGCCGGCATGGACGCGGGCCGCGCCGGGAACTTCGGGCACGTCGTCGGCGTTGACCGGGTCGGACAGACGGAAGCGCTGTACGCGCACGGCGCCGACGTCGTCGTCAAGGATCTGGACGACCTCATCGGGCAGGGAGGGGACGCGTGATCACCGACCGGTCCTACACCGTCGAGCCGTGGTGCGTGCGGGAGACGCAGCTCAACCTGGACGTCCTGGCTCAGAGCGAGTCCGTGTTCGCGCTCTCCAACGGGCACGTCGGCTGGCGCGGCAACCTCGACGAGGGCGAGCCGCACGGCCTGCCCGGCGCCTACCTCAACGGCGTGCACGAGCTGCACCCCCTGCCCTACGCCGAGGCGGGCTACGGCTACCCCGAGTCCGGACAGACGGTCATCAACGTCACCAACGGCAAGATCCTGCGGCTGCTGGTCGACGACGAGCCCTTCGACCTGCGCTACGGCCGGCTCGTCGCGCACGAGCGGGTGCTCGACCTGCGGCGCGGCGTGCTGGAGCGCACCTGCGAATGGACCTCGCCGGCCGGCTCCACGGTCCGGGTGCGCTCGACCCGGCTGGTGTCGCTCGCCCAGCGGGCCGTCGCCGCCGTCGCCTACGAGGTGGAGGCCGTCGGCAGCCGCTCCCGGGTGGTGATCCAGTCCGAGCTGGTCGCCAACGAGAGCCTGCCCGACCCCGACGGAGACCCGCGGGCGGCCCGCGCCCTGAAGTCGCCGCTGGAACCCGAGGAGGACGTCGCGGTGGACCGCCGGCTGCGGCTCGTCCACCGCACGAAACGCAGCGGGCTGCGCGTCGCCGTGGCCGCCGACCACGAGGTGAGCGGCCCCGAGCGGACCACCCTCAGCAGCGAGAGCAACGTCGACGTGGCCCGGCTCACCGTCACCTCCGTGCTCGAGCCCGGCCAGCGGCTGCGGGTGGAGAAGCTCGTCGCCCACGGCTGGTCCGGCGTCCGCTCCCGGCCCGCGATGAGCGATCAGGTGGAGGCCGCCCTCGCCGCCGCCGGGCACAGCGGCTGGGAGGGCCTCCTCGACGAACAGCGCGCCTACCTGGACGACTTCTGGACCCGCGCCGACGTCGAGGTGGACGGCGACGAGGAGATCCAGCAGGCCGTCCGCTTCGCCCTCTTCCATGTGCTGCAGGCCGGCGCCCGCGCCGAGCAGCGCGCCATCCCGGCCAAGGGGCTGACCGGCTCCGGCTACGACGGTCACGCCTTCTGGGACACCGAGACGTTCGTGCTGCCCCTGCTCACCTACACCGCGCCCGTGGCGGTCGCCGAGGCCCTGCGCTGGCGGCAGAACACCCTCCCCGCGGCCCGGGAGCGCGCGGCCCAGCTCGGGCTGCGCGGCGCCGCCTTCCCCTGGCGGACCATCGAGGGGTCCGAGGGCTCGGCCTACTGGCCGGCCGGGACGGCGGCCTTCCACGTCAACGCCGACATCGCCGACGCCGTGGTGCGGTACGTGGAGGCCACGGGAGACCACGACTTCGAACGGACCACGGGCGTCGAGCTGCTGACCGAGACGGCCCGGCTGTGGCGTGCGCTCGGCCACCACGACGCGCACGGCCACTTCCACATCGACGGGGTCACCGGCCCCGACGAGTACAGCGCGGTCGCCGACGACAACGTGTACACCAACCTCATGGCCAGGGCGAACCTCCTCGCCGCCGCCGACGCCGCCGAACGCCATCCGCAGCAGGCCGCCCGGCTGGGCGTCGACGACGAGGAGAGCGCGGCCTGGCGGGACGCCGCCGAGGCGATGTTCGTCCCCTACAACCACGATCTCGGCGTCCACGAACAGCACGCCGGCTTCACCCGCTACCAGCACTGGGACTTCGACGGCACCCGCCCCGACCAGTACCCCCTGCTCCTGCACTTCCCCTACTTCGACCTCTACCGCAAGCAGGTGGTCAAACAGGCCGACCTGGTCCTGGCGATGTACACCTGCGACCGTCACTTCGACGACGAGCAGCTCGCCCGCAACTTCGCGTACTACGAGCCGCTGACCGTCCGCGACTCCTCGCTGTCCGCCTGCTGCCAGGCGGTCATCGCCGCCCGGGCCGGACATCTGCGGCTGGCCTACGAGTACACGGCCGAGGCCGCGCTGATGGACCTGGCCGACCTCGAGCACAACACCCGGGACGGACTGCACATCGCGTCGCTGGCCGGCACCTGGACGGCCCTGGTCGCCGGGTTCGGGGGACTGCGCAGGGACGCGGACACCCTGCGGTTCGCCCCCCGGCTGCCGGAGCGGTTCAGCCGCCTCGCCTTCAGCGTGCAGGTGCGCGGCCGCTGCCTGCGGGTGGAGATCGGCCCGGAGAAGACCGCGTACACCCTGCTGTCCGGGGAGCCGCTGACGATCCGCCACCACGGGGAGCCCGTGCACGTCAACGGGGACGGCCCCGTCGTGCGCCCGGCGCCGCCGCTCCCGGCACGTCCGGCGCCCCGCCAGCCGACGCACCGGGGCCCCAATTTCCGCTGACCCCGCACCGCCCTCAGTCGCGCGCTCCGTGGTCCCTGCGGTATTTCACGATCTGCTGGACGGGGTCGCCCGTGCAGGACCACGGCATGCGCGTCGCCCGCCGCCCGAGACGGGCCAGGAGCGGGGCCGCCACGTCGGCGACCCGCGCCGCGCACGCCGCGTGGGCCAGGTGGTTGACGTCGCGCAGCTCACCCGGGGCGACGGCGCCCTCCTGGCGGCCGGCGAACCAGCGGTCCCAGGTGCGGCGGACGTCGCTGACCGCGCCGTCGTTGTTCCAGTGCTGGGCGAGGGCCACCGAGGTGGCACGCCCGTGCGCGGTGTCGACGGCGTGGCGGAACTCCTCCACGCGCGCGTACTGCACCAGCACCGGCAGCGGGCAGCCCGGCGGAGCCACCCCCGCCGCGTCCCGGGCGAAGTCGTACATCAGCCCGTGCGAGCCGTGCCAGCGGGCGGAGTAGTAGTGCAGGACCTGGAGGTGACCCTCCATGCTGTAGGGGTCGCGCCGGTGCAGCTCGTCCCACCAGCGTGCCAGTTCCTGGCGCCGTACCCCGGCGGGGTAGAGGCGGGCGACCGAGATCAGCGAGGTCCACGGCGTCGGGTCGTCCGGGTAGGTCTCGGTCGCGGCCAGACACGCCATGACCGCGCCGTCGACCCGGGTCTGGTCGATCGGCGCGCCCCGGCCCGCGGAGATGGCCAGGTTGAACGCCCGGGCCGTCTCCGTGGCCGCCCGCAGCACGAGCGCGTCGGCGCTGTGCGGCTCGGCGGCCAGCCAGGTCTCCACCGTGGAACTGCTCGCGCAGGCCTGCGCCAGCATCCGCATCCGGTGGCCGCGGGCGAGCCAGTCGGGCCCGGTCGACCGCAGCAGCTCCCGCAGACCCTGCCAGCGGCCGATGACGATGTCGTGCTTGACGGAGGAAAGGGGGGCATCCCCGCAGTCGGGGTCGAAATCGGGAGCGAAGCGGTCCCGCGCCATCACGTTCCTTCTCAGAAGTCGGTGGAGAGGCCCTCATGGACGACCGGTCGCCCGTCGGGCCGCCCGTCGGGCACGTAGCCGGCCTCGACGGTCCGTGCGGCGTCCAGCCGGGCGGGCCGGTAGTACTCACTGCCCTGCCGCCAGTACCAGAGCATGGGCACCAGCCCCACGGCGAGCCCGCCGATGCCGATGGCGATCGCGGTGGGCGCCAGTTCGCCGAGCGACTCCGCGAACACCCAGAACATGAACGCGGAACCGAACAACGGCCACAGTCCGCCGAGGAGGAAGTCCGACGGCGACCTCAGCAGGGTCCTGCGGTACGCGACGACGGCCGCCAGACCCGCGAGGCCGTAGTAGACGGCGATCTGCAGGCCGATCGCCGAGATCGCGTCGGCGAGGATGTCGCCCACCGAGCCCAGCGCGTTGGAGGCGACGAACAGCACCAGCGCCACCCCGCCCACCACCACGATCGCCACCCAGGGCGTGTTCCAGGTGCGGTGCACGCGGCCCAGCGCGGACGGCATCGTACGGTCGCGGCCCATCGCGAACAGCGAGCGCGTCACCTGGATCAGGGTCGTCTCCAACGTGGCGACCGTGGACAGCATCACGGCCACGATCAGCAGTTTGCCGCCCCAGCCCGGCCAGACCTCTTCCCCCAGCGCGGCCAGTACGTTCGCGCCGTTGTCGTCGATCTGCTGCGAGCTGAGGACGACGTTCACCGCGACGGTGAAGACCTCGAAGAGGAGGAAGACGACGCCCACGCCGATCAGTCCCGCCAGACCGGTCGTGCGGCGGCTGTTGCGGGTCTCCTCGCTGAGGTTGCTGGTGACGTCCCAGCCCCAGTAGTAGAACGCGGCGACCAACGCGCCCGCGGCGAAGCCCGAGACGCCGTCGAAGTGGCCGAAGCCGAACCAGGACCAGTCGAACGGCAGGGAGTTGTCCGTGTGGAACACGCAGAGCAGCGCGAACAGCGCCAGGATCGCCAGCTCGACCCCCGACATGATCAGCTGTGCGCGGACGGTGAGCCGGGCCCCGCCCAGCACCACCGCCAGCATCACCAGGAACCAGGCGGCCCCGACCACGGTCGACAACGCGGTGTTCGCGGCGAGGTCCTCGTCGAACAGGGCGAGCGTCATCGACCCGGCCGGCAGCGACCCCGCCACCATGAAGATGGTCGCCGAGATCACCAGCGCCCAGCCGCTGAGGAAGCCGAGGAAGGGGTGGAGCGTGCGCCCCACCCAGGAGTAACTGGCGCCCGCGTTGACGTCGATCCGGCTGAGTCGGCTGAACGCCAGCGCGATGCCCAGCATGGGTATCGCGCAGTACAGCAGGGCCGCCGGGCCGGCCAGGCCCACGGCGCCCGCCAGGACCGCCGTGGTGGCGGCGATGGAATAGGCGGGGGCACTGCCCGCGACCGCCATCACCACCGTGTCGAAGGTGCTCAGCACATTCGCCTGAAGCCCTCTTCCGGTGCTGTTGCTCATGGTTGGCGCTGCTTTCGTCGTGCACGCCGGAGGGGGAAGGGTCCGGCGGTGAAGTGGGCGGTGAGGGGGGACGTGGAGCTGCATGGAGGGCCGCCGCGCGCGAGAGGGACGGCCTCGGGAACGTCGGCGGAGAGGGGCGCGCAAGGACACTGTTCGAGCACTGCGTCGGCGGACGGTTACACCGAGTGTGCGAGTGACTATAGCCCCAACTATTGAGGTTTCAAGATTGACGGATGGGTAATCTTCGCGGCCGGCCGTGCAGGTGGCATGTGTCGCGCATGCGACGCGATTGGAGCGGGCCGCACGGGAAACGCGGACGGGGAGAACAACAGGCCGGCCAACGAGGAGGCACCCCATGGGCACGGAGTCCGAAGCGATGGGCGACGACGTCTACCAGCCCACCGGATCCGCCGAGGAGCAGGAGGACGGGGCTCCGCTCGACCTTCAGGACGCCGTCGACGAACGCACCTACGACGACGTCCTGGACGAGGGCTACTCCCCGCCGGAGAAGCCGCTCGGCGTCACCAAGTACGGCACCACCGCGGCCGAGCAGCACGACGGTGAGAGCCTCGACCAGCGCCTCGCCCAGGAGGTTCCGGACGTGTCCGCGCCGGCCGGGGACGGCGTCGGCGACCTGCCCGGCGGCGAGGGCGAGCCGGTCGACCCCGAGGCCGGCGGCCGGCGCGCGGGCCGTCTCGTCGCCCCCGACGAGGGCGCCCACCCCGACGCCGTCAAGGAGGAGATCGCCGAGGACGTGGGCATCGACGGCGGTGCGGCGGCCGCCGAGGAGGCCGCCGTCCACATCGTCGAGGAGTAGGCCGGCCCGCGGTGGAGCGGGGGAGCTGCCCCGGTCAGTCGTCCATCCGCTCCAACTGCCGCAGGCGGTTGGTGGCGTCGAGGGCGGCGACCTTGTACGACTCCGCCAGCGTCGGGTAGTTGAACACCGCGTCGACCAGGTAGTCGACGGTCCCGCCGCAGCCCATCACGGTCTGCCCGATGTGGATCAGCTCGGTGGCTCCGGTGCCGAAGCAGTGCACTCCGAGCAGCGTGCGGTCCTCGGGGGAGACCAGCAGCTTGAGGACGCCGTGCGCGTCGCCGATGATCTGCCCGCGGGCGAGTTCGCGGTAGCGGGCGACGCCCACCTCGAACGGCACGCGCTCCTCGGTCAGCTGGTCCTCCGTCCGCCCGACGAAGCTGATCTCCGGGATGGTGTAGATGCCGATCGGCTGCAGGTGGTGCATCCGCCCGACGGGCTCACCGCAGGCGTGGTACGCGGCCGCCCGGCCCTGCTCCATCGCCGTGGCGGCGAGCGCCGGGAAACCGATGACGTCACCGACGGCGTAGATGTGCGGAACCGGTGTGCGGTAGTGCTCGTCGACCTCTATCCGCCCGCGTCGGTCCGCCGCCAACCCGGCCTTCTCCAGGTCGAGTCCGTCGGTGAGCCCCTGCCGGCCCGCCGAGTACATCACCGCGTCCGCCGGTATCTTCTTGCCGCTCTCGAGGATGGTCAGCGCACCCCGCTGGTGCCTTTCCACGGCGGCCACGGTCTCCCCGAACCGGAAGGCCACCGCGAGGTCCCTCAGGTGGTACTTGAGCGACTCGACGACCTCGACGTCGCACATGTCGAGCATCCCCGCCCGCTTCTCCACCACCGTCACCTTGCTGCCGAGCGCGGCGAACATGCTGGCGTACTCCATGCCGATCACGCCGGCGCCGACGATGACCATCGACTGCGGCACCCGCTCGATCGTCAGGACGTTGTCGGAGTCGAGGATGGTCCGGCCGTCGAACTCGACGCTGTCGGGGCGGGCCGGCCGGGTGCCGGTGGCGATCACGATGTGCTCGGCGCCGATCATCCGCTCCTGGCCGGTGACCTCCCGCAGGGCGATCGTGTGGTCGTCCACGAAGCGGCCGGTGCCGGCGAAGAGGGTGACGTGGTTGCGGGACAACTGGCTGCGGATGACGTCGATCTCACGCCCCACCACGTGCTGGGTGCGGGCGGTCAGATCGGCGACGGTGATGTTCTCCTTCAGCCGGTAGCTCTGACCGTACAGATCGCGCTGGGTGAGGCCGGTGAGATAGAGCACCGCCTCGCGCAGTGTCTTGGAGGGAATGGTGCCGGTGTGGAGGGAGACGCCGCCCACCATGTCGGGGCGGTCGACGACGGCGACCCGGCGGCCCAGTTTGGCCGCGGCGATGGCGGCCTTCTGACCGCCGGGACCTGATCCGAGGACGAGCATGTCGAAGTCGGGCACCCTCGGCAGTCTGGCAGTGCGGGGGCGCCCAGGGAAAGGGCGGCGGAAGATCTGCGCCGGTGGAGGCGGCGGAGGTTCTAGGGGAGCACCTTCTCGATCGCGCCGGGGCCCTCCTCGTCGAGCTTGCGCCGGGCCCATGCGAGGTTGCGCGGGGTGAGGTCGCGGCCGGTGGCGAGGACCATGTCCTCCGGCGAGACCTCGGTCCCGGTGCGGGTGTGGAGCAGGCTGTCCGGGGTGGTGCGGTCCGGCGAGGGCCGGGCGGCGCCGGGCTGTGACGTCGGCATGGTGTCTGCTCCTCGCGTCCGAAGGAATGTACTAACACCATTCATCCTGCGGCCGCGCCCCGCAATCCCGATCATCCCCGCCGAGATGCCGCGGTGATCGCTCAGAGGTCTAATGGGCTGTGTCGGGGCGACCCAACCACTGTGCGGTGACCCCGCACGGCATGGAAGGCCCAGCTCATGGAACCCACCACTGCCGGGAAACCCCAACGGGGGGCACTGCGCAGGCTCGGCGCTTGGTGCGCCCGCCACTACCTCGTCGTGATCATCGCCTGGCTGGTGGCCCTGGTCGCCCTCCAGGTGATCGACCGAGCCGTCGGCGGCACCTTCGAGGACGACTTCGCGCTCTCGGACACCCAGTCCCAGAAGGGCCTCGACGTCCTCCAGGAGCACGACCCGCAGGCCGGCGGGTACAGCTCCCAGATCGTCATGCACGACGACAAGCAGGCCCTGAGCGCGCTGAGTTCGCAGATGTCCGGCACGGTCGGCGACCTGCAGAAGCTGCCCCATGTGCTGTCGGTGCAGAACCCCCTGTCGCAGAGCCCCACCGAGGTCGGCCCGGTGTCGAGCGACGGCAGGACCGGATACATCACCATCCGCTTCGACCAGCAGCCCAACACCCTCGGCGACGCCTACCTGAACGGCGTGGACAACGCCGTGCAGCCGCTGCGGGCGGCCGGCGCCGACGTCGAGTACGGCGGCTCGCTCGGTGAACTGGCCCGTCCCAAGGCCAACGACTTCATCAGCGAGGGGATCGGCTTCGCAGTGGCCGTCGTGGTCCTGCTCATCGGCTTCGGCAGCGTCCTCGCGGCCGGCCTGCCCCTGATCACCGCGCTCATCGGGGTGGTGGGCGGACTCGCCGTCCTCGGTCTGCTGGCCGCCGCGTTCACCTTCGCGACCGTCTCCCCGACCCTCGCCACCATGATCGGCCTCGGCGTCGGGATCGACTACGCGCTGTTCCTGATCACCCGGCACCGTCAGAGTCTGATCGACGGCGCCGATCCCGCCGAGGCCGCCGGCCATGCCACCGCCACCAGCGGCCGCGCCGTCCTGGTCTCCGGCACCACCGTGATCATCGCGCTGGCCGGCCTGTACGCGTCCGGCGTGTCCTTCATCGGCAAACTCGGCGTCGCCGCCGCCGTCACCGTCGTCTCCGCCGTGATCGGAGCCCTCACCCTCGTGCCCGCGATGCTCGGGCTCATCGGCCGCGGCATCGACCGCTGGCATGTGCGCAAACCCGTCGCCGAGACCGACGCGGCACCCGGCGCCACCCCGCACGGCACCTGGCACCGGTACGCCAAACGGGTCGAGCGCAGGCCAGGGCGGTACCTCGGGGGAGGGGTCGCCGTCATCGCGATCCTCGCCATCCCCGTCTTCTCCATCCAGCTCGGCCACATCGGCGACGGCGCCGACCCGACCTCCTTCACCGACCGGCGCGCCTACGACCTGATGACCGACGCCTTCGGACCCGGCTCCAACGGCCCCCTCACGATCGTCATCGACCAGACGTCCGTCCCCTCCGACAAACGCTCCGACCTGCAGTCCCAGGCGCAGAAGACCTTGAACGCCGTACCGGACGCGGCCACCGTCACCCCGTTGACGCCCACCCAGGACGGCGACGTCCTGATCGGCACCGTCTACTCGACCCAGGCGCCCCAGGACGCCGTCACCACCGGCCTGACGAACCGGCTCAAGGAGACGACGCTGCCCGACGCGGTCTCCGACTACGACGCCAAGGGCTATGTCACCGGCACCACGGCCGCCCAGGTCGACTTCCGTGACATCGTCGCCAGCCGGCTCCCGCTGATCATCTGCGTGGTCGTCGGTCTCGCCTTCCTGATCATCCTCGCCGTGTTCCGGGGGCTCCTCGTCGCGGTCAAGGCCGCCGTCCTGAACGTCCTGTCCATCACGGCCTCCTACGGTGTCGTCGTCGCCGTCTTCCAGTGGGGCTGGGGCGGACCCGCGCTGGGCGTCAACGGGGACGTCCCCATCGAGAGCTATGTGCCGATGATGATGTTCGCGATCATCTTCGGCCTCAGCATGGACTACGAGATCTTCCTGCTGTCCCGGGTGCACGAGGCATGGCTGCGCACCGGGAACGCCAAGGACTCCGTCGCGCACGCCCTGGAGATCACCGCCCGCGTCATCACCTGCGCGGCCCTGATCATGGTGAGCGTGTTCGCGGCGTTCATCATCAGCGACAACATCGTCGTCAAGATGCTGGGCCTCGGACTCGCCGTCAGCGTGCTGATCGACGCGACCGTGGTACGGCTGCTCATGGTGCCCGCCGTGATGACCCTGCTGGGGTCCCACGCCTGGTGGACGCCGCGGTGGCTGGACCGGCTCCTGCCGCACATCGACGCCGAGGGCGACGCGGAGATGCTCAGCGGACCCCACCGGGCGTCGGGGCGAGGACCAGCATCGTGACGTCGTCGCGGACGTCGGGACAGTGGCGCGACACGTCCGTCCAGACCCGGCCGGCCGTCGTCGCCGGGTCGGCGCCGGCCGCCAGCGCGGGCAGCCGGTCCAGGAGCGGGTAGAAGACCCCGGCGGCGTCCCGCGCCTCCGAGACGCCGTCGGAGGCGAGGAAGAGCCGGTCGCCGGGGAGCAGCGGCACGACGCAGGCACTGACCGGGGCGCCCCCCGACAGGCCCAGCCCCAGCGGCGTCCACGGCACGACGTCCACCTCGGCGACCGTCCCGTCGCGCAGCAGCAGGGGCGCCGGATGCCCGCAGGCGACGACGCGCACGGCGTCCGCGTCCGGTGTGAACTCCACCAGCACGGCCGTCGCGAACAGTTCGGCGTGCGCGACCCGCGCCGAGTCCACGACCAGCCTGCGGTCCAGCCGGGCCGCCACCGACTCCAGGTCCGGCTGGTCGAGCACCGCCTCCCGGAACGCCCCGAGGAGCGAGGACACCGTCGCCACCGCCGCCAGCCCGTGCCCCTGCACGTCCCCCAGCACCGCCCGCACCCCGTGGGCGCTCTCGCGCACGTCGAAGAAGTCCCCGCCCACCAGCGTCCCGCGCTGCGCCGCCCGGTACAGACCGGCGCACCGCACCGGCCCGACCCGTTCGGGCACCGGCGGCGCCACGGCGCGCTGCGCCGCCTCCGCGACGGTGCGCTCGGTGTCCAGCTGGACGTCCCGGCGGCGGCTCACGAACGCCACGAACACGCTGAGCGCCGCGACGAAGAACACCGTCAGCACGTCGGTCTGCCCCGGCCGGTCGAGCTGGAACGCGGGCGCGTCGAGCATGACGATCACGAGCGCGCCCAGCAGAGCGGTCACCGCGGGGCCGTAGGACAGCACCGCCAGCGGCGGGATCGCGCCCAGCAGGAAGCCGATGTCCAGCGGGCTGGGGCTGACCAGGGTCGCGGCGCAGACGCCCGCTGCCAGCAGCAGCGGCAGGGCCCGCACCCAGCGGGGCGGCGGTGCGCCCCGCAGCCAGCCCCGCCGGTCCCCGTCCTGTGCTCCCACACCCCCACGCTCCCCCTCGGTCCCGCCCGGCGCACGCCGAGAAATCCGGTGGACGCCGTCGGGCGCGGCCCCCTAGCGTGTGGACGCACGCCCGGACACCCACGGAAGGAGGCGAGCGCCATGCAGTCCCCATCTGACCCGCGCTCCCGCCCCGTGACGCCGGCGTGCCGCGTCTGACGTTCGTCCGACGCCCCGGGAGCGCACCTCATGCCGTACGCGACCCGGAGGAATCCGTGACCGATCTGGTCATCCGCGCTCTCGACGAGAGCGACGTCCATCTTTTCGACGCCCTGCCCGACCCGCTGCGCGCCGCCGAGGCGTTCGCCGCCGCCGCCTACCGGCCGCAGTGGAAGCGGGTCGCCCTGCGCGACGGTCGGGTCGTCGCCCGCGCCGCCTGGTGGGGCGGACCCGACGACACCGAACCCGTGACCGTCGAGTGGTTCGACTTCGCCGACGGCGAGGAGGCGGCGGGCGCCGAACTCCTGCGCACCGCTCCCTGGCGGGTCGGCCTGGAGCTGGTCATGCCCGGCGACTGGCGTGCGGACCCGGCGCTGCGGGCCGCGGCCGAGGCCCGGCACGCGGCGGCCCGCGCGGCCGGACACACCCCGCTGGTGGAACGCTTCGTGTACCGCTGGACCCCGTCGTGCGGGCTGCCCGAGCGCCCCGGACGTCTGCACTTCGCGCCCGAACCCGACGACGCGGTGTTCTTCGACGCCCTGCGCCGCATCCACTCCGACACCCTCGACGCCCACGCGCTGAAGGCCGTCGCCGAGGGCGGCCTCGACCGGGCCGCACAGGAGGAGATCGACTTCTTCCGCTGGTGCCCGTCCCCACGCGAGTGGTGGCAGATCGCCCGGACGGGGGACGGCGCACTGGCCGGCATCCACGTCCCGGCCCACAACCCGTCCGGCCCGTGCGTCGGCTTCATCGGCGTGCTGCCGGAGCACCGCGGGCACGGTTACGCCTACGATCTGCTCGCCGAATGCACACACCACCTCGCCGAGCGGGGCGCGGAGTTCATCGCCGCGGCCACCGACCGGACCAACCACCCGATGGCGGCGCACTTCGCGAAGGCCGGCTACCCGGTCGTGCGCGAGCGGGTCAACTTCCGGCTCGACTGACGGCCGGCTGTCGGACCCCGGTGGCAGGCTGTCCCCGGCGGTTCGAGCGGGCACGGCGCAGGAGGGCGTGATGGGGTTCGACGGCGAGGTCTGGCACCTGCGCGGTGCGCAGGGCGGAGAGGACGTCGGCGAGATCGTCGTCGCGGAATCCGACTTCCCCTGGCTGTCGGGGCGCTTCGTGCCGGGACCGGGGTACGCCGCCGTCGCCGCCCTGTTCGCCCGTGAGCTGGCACTGGCGGAGCAGGACCGGGACGAGCTCCTGGAGGAGTGGGAAGGGGTGCACGACGAGATCCGGCGACGGGTGTCGCTGGTCTCGCCGCGCGGACCCGTTCCGGAGTTCCTGCTGCACGTCGGCGGCGGCGAGGCGTGGTTCCGTTGGAGCGACGAACCGTTCGAGGGGACGTGAGTCAGCGTGCCGTGTCCGCCAGCAGGGTCTCGGCGTCCGCGAGGATCTCGGTGACGCGCAGGCCGAAGGCGGCGTCGCAAGGGTGGGGACGCGCGTCGCGGGCCGCGCCGAGCAGGGCGTCCGCGGCCCGGGCGAAGGCGGAGGCGGCGTCCGCGTCGCCCTGGGGGAGCCGTGTCACCCCCGCCGCGCCGCGCAGCTCGATGCCCGCGCCGGCCGCCGGGGGCGGCGCCGTGAGACTCAGCGTGAGGGTGCTGGAGGCGCCGTCCGCGTGGGCCAGGACCAGATGGACGGTGTCGCCCGGACCGTGGGCCGCGGCCGACACCCGGCGGACGTCTCCGAGCACCGGCAGCAGCACCGAGAGCGCGTGCGGGCCCACGTCCCACAGGGCGCCCTTCTCGCCGCGCCAGGGAGTGCCGAACGGGCTGTCGCTCGCCGCGTGGAAGACGTCCCCGAGCCATTCGGCGTGACCGGTGAACCAGCCCCCGCGGTCCGCCTGTTCGGCGATCCAGGCGTCGGCCTCCGGCACGAACCGGCTGGTGAAGAAGACCACCGAGGCGACGCCCGCCCGGTCGGCCGCCCGCACCACGGCCCGCGCTCCCGCCGCCGTCGTGGCGACGGGCTTGTCCAGCAGCAGATGACAGCCGGCCCCGGCGGCCCGCACGGCGAGCTGCGCCTGGACGTCCGGAGGCAGGGCGACGGCCACCGCGTCCACGTCCGCCAGCAGGGCGTCGACGTCGTCGTAGGGCCGGGCGCCGTGCCGGCCGGCCAGTTCCTTCGCGGCCTCGGCGCGCCGGCCCCAGACGCCGACGAGGTCGAGTTCGTGGTGGGCGGCGAGGACGGGGGCGTGCACCATGCGCGCCCAGGGGCCGGTGCCGAGCAGACCGATGCGCATACCGCTGACTCTCCCTGAAAGGAAACGGCCGGTGACACGGACGACTCGTGCGTCGCGCATGCCGACGTGAGCCTCGCACACCCCCGTCCGCGGGTCACCCCCCGGCCCGCCCTGCGAGATCAGGCGGCCCGGGCCTGCGACGGCCGGTCGTGCTCGGGCGCGGGGGAGGCGGACACCGGGAGCTCGGGCGGGGCGTCGGACGCCCCGCCGCGGATCAGGCGCAGCCACCGCCGGGGCGAGGCGTGCCGCCGGTGGGCGGGAGCCGGGGTGAGCAGGCGGGTCTCGACCCGGTCCATCACCGTCAGCAGGACGGACAGCAGCGGCAGAAGCAGTACGGCGACCCAGAGCACGGTTCTCTCCTCGCAGGCGACGACTTGGCGAGTGCTCCGATTCGGGCAGCTGATGCATGCCGGACGAGGGTCAGGGACGAAACGGCGTGTCGAAACCCGTGAGCAGGGCGTCGGCCTGCGCCAAGCCGTTCTCCGCGGAGATCTCCCGCACCGACTGCGCGGGCCGGATCACGGCGAACGCGACCCTGCCCTCGTCGAGCAGAGCGCCGTACACCGCGGGCCGGGGGAGGCTGTTGTAAGCCCAGTGCGCCGAGAAGTAGTAGCCCCCGGTGTCGTGGAGCACCACCAGGTCGCCCTCGGCGAGCGCGGGCAGCGGCCGGTCGTGCGCCACCACGTCCCCCGCGAAGCACAGCGGCCCGGCGACGTCCTGCCGCACGAGCGGCGTCCGCTTGGGCAGCCCGTCCGGACCGAACGCGGAGATCCGCAGCGGCCAGGCGTCCGGCATGAGGACGGTCCGGGTGGCGACCTGTCCGCCCGCGTGGGTGAGCGCGACCCGGCGGCCCCCGGCGTCCTTGACGTACTCGACGACGGCGGCGGTGAACCCGTTCTTGGCGATCAGGGACCGGCCGAACTCGGTGACCACCTGGTAGCGGCCGTCCAGCAGCGCCGGCTCGGCTGCGGTGAGCGCGGCGACGTAGTCGGCGTAGGTGGGCGTGACGGTGTCGTCGGCGAAGTTCACCGACAGTCCGCCGCCGAGGTCGAGACTGGTCACCTGACGGCGGCCGACATGCCCGTCGATGTCCTCGGCGAGCCGGTGCGTGTCGGCCAGCCCTTCCGCGATCAACGGCAGCGGGCAGCCCTGCGAGCCCACGTGCGCGTGCAGCCGGGTCAGCCACGGCCGCCGCGCGAACGCCTCGACGACCCGGGCGCGGGCCCCGGGGTCGCGCAGCGCCACACCGAACTTCGAGGTCGCGGTCGCCGTGCTCATCGCGCCGATGGACCCGCCGCCGACCTGCGGATTGACCCGCAGTCCGAGCACGGACGAACAGCCGGCGGGGCGCAGGGCGTCGATCCGGTCGAGCTCGTCGAGGTTGTCCGCGTTGAGCGCCACGCCCAGGGAGAGGGCGTCGCGGATCTCTTCGCGGGTCTTCGCCGGCGAGTCCAGCACGATGCGCTCCGGCGCGAACCCCGCGTCCAGCGCAAGCCGCAGCTCGCCGGGGCTGGCCACCTCGCAGCCCATGCCGGCGTCGGCGAGCAGGCGCAGCACCGGGACCAGCGGACAGGCCTTGGCGGCGAAGGCGTGCAGCACGTCCGGCGTGCGGGCGAACGCCTCGTGCAGGGCGGCGACGCTGCGCCGCACGCCCCGCACGTCCACGAATCCGGCGACCGGCCGGCCCTCGCCGATCAGTCCGTCCGCGACGGCCCGGCGGACGGTGAGCGCGACGGGGGTGACGTCGCTCTGCTGGTTCTCGGTGGGCTTCGGCACGTCTGCGGTCTCCTCGGGGCGGGGTGAGCGGGGACGGGATCGGGCGGGGCGGGACGGACCGGGTGCGGATCGGGGTCGTCCTCACTGCGTCGTCCTCACTGCTACCACCTGTGGAGGGTCCGGGGGTGTTTCTTCCCGGCGCCGGGCGTGGGCGCGCGCCGTGCCGGTCCGGAGGGTCACCGGGACGGCTGACGGGCCGAAAAGAAGACTGCACACCCCTAGGGACCGACCGGACGGTATGCCATCCTTCGGGGCAGGACGAGTCGGACGGCGGGGCAGCGGCCCCGGGGGAGGACCGCGATGCATCACGCCCTACGGTCACGGACCGTGTTCCGTCCCGCGGCGGACGCCGCGGCGGCTCCCGCGCACCGGCCGCGCCCGCAGCCCGTCCGGTCCCCGATCGACGCCGACGCCCTGCGGGTGCTGCACCGGGCCGCCCGGGTGCTGCTGGAGGACCTGGCCGGCCTCACCGACCGGCTGGTCGCCGTGCTGCAGGAGCAGGAGCCCGCCTACCGCGCGGCCGTGACGTGCGACCCCACCGCGACCTGGCAGGAGGTGCACCGGTCGCTGGAACACAGCGTGTCCTCGCTGCTCGACCCGCGCGGCAGCCGGGACGCGGCCCGCCGGTGCTCGTGGCGGATCGGCGCCACCCGTGCGGAGCAGGGCCTGCCGCTGGACGCCCTGCTGCACGCGTTCCGGCTGGGCGGATCCCTGGTGTGGCAGGGCCTCATCGACGAGACCGCCCGGACCGCTCCCGAGGACGTGCGGCTGCTCGTGCACGTCGCGTCCGACGTGTGGAACTTCGTCGACGAGCACTGCACCCTCGTCGCGGACGCCTACCGGCAGGTCGAACGGCAGCTCGCCTGGCGGCGCGAGAACCGGCTGCGGGTACTCGCCGGGGCCCTGCTGGACGGCGCAAGCCGCATCGCCGACCTGCCGGAGACCGCGCAGGCCCTGGACCTCCCCGAGGAGGGCCGGTACGTCGTGGCGGCGGTGACGGCCGGCTGCCCCACCGACGGGGCCGGGGCGCGCGCCGCCCTCGCGCGGGGCGCCCGCGTGTACTGGCACACCGGCGTCGAGGTGGACTACGGCATCGTCCTGCTGGGCGAGGACGCCGACGCCGGCACCGTCGGCCGACCCGGCCACGAGGGGCCGCCGACCGCCGGACCCGGTCCCGGGTCCGGACCCGGGACCGGGGCCGGGAGTGGATCGTCCGGTGCCGGGCCTGCCGCGGGCAGCGCGCGGACGGGCGTCAGCACGGCCGTGACGGGACTCGCCGCCGTCGGGGAGGCCCGCCGGCTCGCGGACGTCGCGCTGGGCCTGTGCCCCCGGACCGGCGGCGCCATCCGGCTGACCGAGCACCTCCCGGCCGCGCTCGTGGTCTCCGCACCCGACCTGGGCGCGGCGCTGGTCGAGCGGGCGCTCGGCCCGCTGGGGAACCTGGAGCCCGCCGACGAGGCCGTCCTGCTCGACACCCTCGCCGCCTGGCTGGCCTGCGACGGCTCCGCCCAACGGGCGGGGGAGCGGCTGTACTGCCACCGCAACACCGTCCTCAACCGCCTGCGCCGCTACGAGCAGTTGACGGGCCGGTCGCTGGCCCGGCCGGCCGACCTGATGGAGGTCAGCCTCGCCCTGACGGCGCGGGGTCTGTACCCCCGCTGACCCGGCGCGGACCGCCCGCGCCTGGGCAGCCGCACAAGCCGCCCCGCCCTCCGTTGGTCGCGCGCAGCGACCCCGCCGCCGCGCCTGTACCGCCCCCCGTCCGCCGTGCTGTCGTGAGCTCCCCTTCCCCCGAACGCCGTGCCCACGGGCACGGTCCGAGGAGCCGCGATGCCCCAGGCGCCCCCGCAGGAACGGCCCGCCCTGCACGTCGAACGGCTCGACGTGACGTACGGGCGGGCCCTGTCGGCCCTGCGCTCCGTGTCCCTGACCGTCCCGCACGGCGCGGTGGTGGCCCTGCTGGGCGCCAACGGCGCCGGCAAGTCCACACTGCTGCGGGCCGTCTCGGGCACCCTCCGGCTGCACCGCGGCGCCGTCACGGCCGGTCTGATCCGCTACGGGAGCACCGTCCTGGACGGGCGTGACCCGGTCGCGGCCGTACGGGCCGGCGTCGTCCAGGTCCCGGAGGGCCGCCGGGTCTTCGCCGGACTGACCGTGGAGGAGAACCTGCGCACCGGGGGCCTCGGCCCCGGCCGGCGCGCGCCCGGACGGCTCCGCGAGGCACGGGAGCGGGTGCACGCCCTCTTCCCCGTGCTCGCCGAACGCGGGCGGCAGGCGGCCGGACTGCTGTCCGGCGGCGAGCAGCAGATGCTGGCCATCGGCCGGGCCCTGATGGCCGCGCCCCGGCTGCTGCTGCTCGACGAGCCCTCCCTCGGCCTCGCCCCGCGCATGGTGCACCGGATCGCCGAGGTGATCCGGGAGATCAACGCCCAGGGCACGGCCGTCCTGCTGGTCGAGCAGAACGCGGGCATGGCCCTCTCCCTCGCCGGCCATGCCCACGTCCTCGAGGTCGGCGAAGTCCGGCTGTCCGGGCCCGCCGACGAGCTCGCGCGCACGGACGCGGTGCGCCGCCTCTACCTGGGCGACCCGGCCGACGACCAGGGGGCCGCGTGAACGCCCGCACCGTCCGCACCGCCCGCGGCCTCGCGGGCGACCGGCCCCCTGCGCCGCCCCCCGCCCTGTACGTCGAGGACGTCACCGTGCGCTTCGCGGGCCTGACCGCCCTCGGCGCCGTCTCCCTGACCGTCGCGCCGGGCTCCGTGCACGCCCTCATCGGGCCCAACGGCGCCGGGAAGTCGACCTGCTTCAACGTCCTGTCGGGCCTGTACCGCCCGGAGTCCGGACGGGTCCGGCTCGGGGACACCGAACTGACCGGACTCGCCCCGCACCGGATCGCCGCACTCGGCGTCGCCCGCACCTTCCAGAACATCGTCACCACCGAGGGCACCGTCGCCGACAACCTGATGCTCGGCCGGCACGCCCTGTCGCGGGCCGGCTTCGCCGCGAGCGCCCTTCGCCTGCCCCGGGCCGTGCGCGAACAGCGGGCGCACCGCGAACGGGCCCGGGAGATCGCCGAACTCACCGGCCTCGCCGCCCACTTCGACACCCCCGTCGGCCTGCTGTCCTACGGCGACCGCAAACGCGTGGAGTTCGCCCGCGCCCTGTGCCTGGAGCCGCGCGTGCTGCTCCTGGACGAGCCGGTGGCCGGCATGAACGGCGCCGAACGCGCCCGCACGGCCGAGGCGATCGCCGCAGTCCGCGCGCAACTCGGCCTGTCCGTACTGCTCGTGGAGCACGACATGGGCCTGGTGATGCGTCTCGCCGACGAGGTCACGGTCCTCGACTTCGGCCGGACGCTCGCCCACGGCTCCCCCGACGAGGTGCGCGCACACCCCGAGGTGCTGCGCGCCTACCTCGGCGTCCCCGGAGAGGACACCGTATGACCGCCTTCCTCGACAGCGTTCTCGCGGGGCTCGCCCTCGGCGCGGTCTACGCCCTGGTCGCGCTCGGCTTCGTCGTCATCTTCAAGGCGTCGGGCGTGCTCAACTTCGCCCACGGGTCCCTGCTGCTGTTCGGCGGCTACCTGACCGCCGTCCTCCACGACGACCTGGGATTCGCCGGCGCGCTCGCGGTGTCCGTCCTTGCGACCGCGGCGCTCGCCGGCGCACTGGACCGGCTGCTGCTGCAACGCGGCGACCCCGACCCCGGGGCCGCCCATGTGCAGACCATCGTCACCATCGGCGTCGACATCGTGCTGCTGACCGACCTGTCCCGGCGAATCGGCGGCGATCTGCTCAGCCTGGGCGACCCCTGGGGCGACTCGGTGACCCGGCTCGGCTCCGTGACCGTCGCGGACAGCCGGATCGCCGCGATCGTCGTCTCCGCGCTGGCCATCGGCGGCGTCTTCGCCCTGTTCCGGTTCACGCCCTGGGGTCTCGCCCTGCGGGCCGCGGCCGAGGACACGGAGGCCGCGGCCCTGATGGGGGTGCGGCTGAGCCGGGTGCGCATGCTCGCCTGGTGCCTGGCCGGCGCCCTCGCCGCGCTGGCGGCCGTGTTCCTCGCCGCGTTCCCCGCTCCCGGACTGGAGCGGACCACCGGCCAGATCGCCCTCAACGCGTTCCCGGCGGCGATCCTCGGCGGACTCGCCTCGCCGCCCGGCGCCCTCGCGGGCAGCCTGCTCATCGGCCTGACCGAGGCCCTGGCCGCGGGCTACCAGTCCGAACTGCACGTGCTGGGCGAGGGGTTCGGCGACGTCGCCCCCTACGCCGTGATGGTCGCCGTCCTGCTGGTGCGCCCCACCGGGCTGTTCGGAGCGAAGGGAGCGGCTCGTGTCTGAGCGCATCCCCAAGGGCGCGGGCGCGCTCCTGGCGGCTCTCCTGCTGTGCGCGCCGCCCTTCTACCTCGACGCCTTCTGGCTGCGCATCGGCCTGTTCTCCATGGCCGCCGCCGTCGGCGCCGTCGGCCTCGGCCTGCTCTCCGGAGCCGCCGGCCAGCTCTCCCTGGGGCACGCCTTCTTCCTGGCCGTGGGCGCCTACGGTTACACCTGGCTGGCCGGCGAACCCGGCCCCGGGCTGCCGCCCGTGCTCGCCGCGCTCCTCGCGGTGCTGCTGGCCGGGGCGGCCGGCGGGCTCTTCAGCCCCGTCGCCGGGCGGGTGCGCGGCATCTACCTGGGCGTCGCCACGCTCGCCCTGGTCTTCCTGGGCCACCACGTGCTGCTCACCGCCGACTCCGTCACCGGCGGCTTCAACGGCCGCTCGGTGCCCCCGCTGACCCTCGGCGGGTTCTCCTTCGCCGGCGACGGCTCCTCGCTCGTCGTCCTCGGCGTGCCGTTCGGCGGCGAGGAACGCCTCTGGTACCTCGGGCTCGTGCTGCTGGCGGGCACCTGGTGGACGGCGCGCGGCCTGCTGCAGGGCCGCCCGGGACGCGCCCTGACCGCCTTGCGCGACAGCGAGACCGCGGCCGCGGTGATGGGCGTCGACGTCGCCCGCTACCGCGCGGCCGCCTTCGTCGTGTCGTCGATGTACGCGGGCCTGGCCGGGGTCCTGCTCGCGCTGGCCTTCCGCCGGGTGGTCCCCGACTACTTCGGCCTGGCCCTCTCGGTCGACTACCTGGCGATGATCGTCATCGGCGGCCTGGGATCGGTCGCCGGCGCCGCCGCGGGCGCCGTGTTCGTCACCGCGCTGCCCCTGCTGATGACCCGTTACGCCGACCAGCTGCCGCTGGTGACCGCCCCCGGCGCGGGCGACGGCGGGGTCGGCCCCACCGAGGCGGCGCGCTACCTCTACGGCGCGGCCATCGTCCTCGTCCTGCTGTACGCCCCCGACGGACTGCGCGGCTTCACCCGCCGCGTCCGCGCCCGTCTGCGACCCGGCGCCCCGTCCCCGGCTGCCACGAACCGTCCGCCCGCCTCCGCAGTCCGAGCCAAGGAGCCCACCCCGTGAACCGCACGCAGCACAGACACCGCGCCCACGTCCCCCTCCTCGCCGCCGCGCTCGCGGCCCTGCTCGTCACGGCCACCGGCTGCAGCTCCAAGGCCCAGGGCGGCGGCGGTTCCGAAGGCGCCGACGGCGTCAAGGAGGGCCCGGGAGTGACCGACAAGACCCTCAGGCTCGGCGCCCTCACCGACCTGACGGGCCCCTACGCGACCCTCGGCAAGTCCATCGTGCAGGCCCAGCAGATGTGGGCCGACGAGACGAACGCGGCCGGCGGCGTCTGCGGCCGCAAGGTCGAGATCGTGGTCAAGGACCACGGTTACGACGTGCAGAAGGCGGTCACCGCCTACGCCGACCTGGCCCCCGACGTCGTCGCCCTGCCGCAGGTCATCGGCTCACCCGTGGTCGCCGCGCTCCTCGACGACATCGAACGCGACCACCTGCTGACCTTCCCGCAGGCGTGGGCCGCCTCCCTGCTCGGCAAGGACGCCGTCCAGGTCATCGGCACCACCTACGACGTCGACATGATCGCCGCCGTCGACTTCCTCACCCGGACCAAGGGACTGGCCAAGGGCGACTCCGTCGGACATGTCTACTTCGAGGGCGACTACGGCGCCAACGCCCTGGAAGGGTCCACCTGGGCGGCCGGGCGGGCCGGGCTCACGATCGTGCCGCAGAAGATCAAGGCGACCGACACGGACCTGTCGGCCCAGGTGTCGGCGCTGCGCAAGGCGGGTGTGAAGGCCGTCCTGATCAGCGCGGGTCCGGCGCAGACGGCCTCGCTGGTCGGGGTCGCCGCCTCCCGCGGGCTGCGGGTGCCCGTCGTCAGCAGCGCGCCCGGCTTCGCGCCCCAGCTGATGAAGACCCCCGCGGCGCCGGCCCTGCTCGCCATGCTGAACGTGGTGAGCGCGGCGCCCGCGGTGAGCTCGGACCTGCCCGGAGTACGGCAGATGGCGGCCGCCTACGGCAAGAAGTACCCGGACTCCCCGGTGGACGCCGGCACGCTGTCCGGCTACAACGCCGCGCAACTGCTCGGCGCCGACCTCAAGAAGGCCTGCGCGGCCGGCAGTCTGGCCCGGGAGGACGTGGTGAAGGCCCACCGCTCGCAGAAGAAGGCCGACACCGGCCTCGGCTCCCCGCAGAACTTCTCCGACGTCACGAAGCCCGCCGCCCTGTCCACCTACGTGCTCAAGCCGGACGCGAAGGCGCTCGGCGGCGTGGTGGGCGTCGAGGACGCGCACCAGGCGCCGGGCGTCACCGAGTACCTGGCCGACCGCTCCTGACCGCCCCCGGGCGATTCAGCGGCCCCGCTGCTGAATGCGTTCGGTTATCTCCATTGGACCCGCGGCCGACGGCAGGGCCAGGGTGGAGAGGTCCGGTGCGTCGCGATCACCGTCCGGCGCACCGGATCGCTCCCTGCCCGCCCGCACCCGAGAAGAAGGAGGTCGCGACCCCATGCAGACCCGCCGCATCGGTGAACTGGACGTCAGCGCCATCGGCCTGGGCGCCATGCCCATGTCGATCGAGGGACGACCGGACGAAGCACGTGCCCTGGCGACGATCCACGCCGCGCTGGACGCAGGCGTGACGCTGATCGACACCGCGGACGCCTATCACCTCCACGCCGACGAGGTCGGCCACAACGAGACCCTGATCGCCAAGGCCCTCGCCTCCCACGACCGCGGCGCCGACGTCCTCGTCGCCACCAAGGGCGGCCATCTGCGCCCCGGCGACGGCAGCTGGACCCTGGACGGCAGCCCCGCCCACCTCAAGGAGGCCTGCGAGGCGTCGCTGCGCCGGCTCGGCGTGGAGGCGATCGGCCTCTACCAGTTCCACCGCCCCGACCCGCGCATCCCCTACGCGGAGTCCGTCGGCGCGATTCGGGAGCTGCTGGACGAGGGCAAGATCCGCGCCGCCGGCATCTCCAACGCCGACCCCCGGCAGATCAGGGAGGCGAACGACATCCTGGGCGGACGCCTGGTCAGCGTGCAGAACCAGTTCTCCCCGGCGTTCCGCTCCAGCGAGCCCGAACTGCGCCTGTGCGACGAGCTCGGCATCGCGTTCCTGCCGTGGAGCCCGCTCGGCGGGATCTCCCGCGCCCGCGAACTGGGCTCCTCCTACGCGCCGTTCGCGCGCGTCGCCGAGGAGCACGGGGTCAGCCCGCAGCGCGTGTGCCTGGCCTGGGAGCTCGCCAGGTCGCCGGTGGTCGTGCCGATCCCGGGCGCCAGCAGGCCCGAGACGATCCTCGACTCCCTCGCCGCGACGGAACTCGCCCTGACCGCCGCCGAACTCGCGGAACTGGACGCCGCCGTCTGACACGAGCACCGGGAGGACGGACGTCGACGGCGTCGTCGTGCGGAGCCGGCAGGTCCGCCGGGCTCGGCCTCGGTCCGTGCACCGGCCGGCGGCTCGGCTCGGCCGTCCGCGCGGCGCGGACCGCAACGTGGTGACGGGGAAGGGACTGAGCCCGCAGACCCGCACGCACGTCGAGCACCTGCGCCGCGGCGGTGCGTAACAGCGACCTGCACAGCGCCCGGATCTCCTGAGGGCCCGTGGCCGGATCGCGCCCCTGGGGAGTGACAAGTCCGTGTGTCATGCATGATTCGCCTGAGTCCGGGCACACGCAGCGCACAACAGAGAGAGGGGCGCTCGTGATCGTTCCGGACCCGAAAATCGCCAGGACGTTGCTGACCCGCTACGCGACGCTGAAGATCGCACAGGCGGAGAGGGAGACGCCGCAGGCGGCTCGTGAACTCCAGGACGTGACATACACCTTGTGCGTGCTCATGGGCACGGCCGACGTCCGTGAGGCGGTCGCCGCGGCGGACGCCCTGCTGGAGTCCGCGCCGGAGACGCGCACGCCCGCGGAGGGCTCGGACGGACTGTCCCTGGCCGTCTGAGGCCATGGCCGGCCGGACCGGGCCGTGCGGAGTCCGCCCCCGGACCCGTCGTCATCCGGTCCACGGCATCGGGGCCCGGCGCGGCGGAACTCCCCCGGGTTCCGGTCGCGTCCGGGCGTCTCACGGGGCCGCGGAACCGCACCGGTCGGCGCGCCGGGCGTCGCGTTCCGTCGGCGGCCCGGCCAGCCACTCGGCGATGGTGCGGGCGATGGGCTGTCCGGTGTCCACCTCCACGAAACCGAACTGACCCGACTGGTTGCACTCCAGGAACCACCAGGTGCCGTCGGCGTCCTCCGCGAAGTCGAAGGCCCCGTAGGAGAGTTCCGCCTCCCGCAGATACGTCCGCACCGCCTCGGCCAGGCGCGGCGGGACGTCGGCGGGACGCCAGGGCGTGACGGACGGCGCATAGCGCACGTCCACCACGTCGGGGTCACCGCCGGCGACGGTGTCCTTGCGGGCGGCGAGGAGGCGGTCGCCGACCGCGGTCAGCCGGATGTCGGCCCGCTTGGCCACCCGGCGCTGCAGCAGCGTCGGGCCGTAGGCGACGGCGGCGAAGTCGGCGTCCGGCGGGACTCTGGTGGTGGGCACCGCCCGGGGCGGATCCTGCGGATGCGCCCCGGACACCGGCTTGACCACCAGGTCCGGATAGCGGTCCGCGAACTCGCGGGCCGCCTGCGGGAACGTCGTCACGATCGTCGCCGGCACGGGCAGGCCGCTGCGCTGTGCGAGCCGCAACTGCCACGGCTTGTGCCGGGCCCGGGCGGACGCGTCCGGGTGGTTCATCCAGCGGGCCCCGGTCCCTCGGAGCATGCCGTAGAGCGCCTGCGAGGCCTCTTCCGTCAGCCACGCGGACGGCTGGGGCGCGCGGTCCGCCGGGGAGCCGGGCCGGCGGACCCACACCGACCGCAGCCCCTCGAGGCTCACCAGCCGTCCGGCGGAGGACAGATGGCCACGGAAGGCTCCGTGCACGTACTCGCCGGAGAGCGCGACGGTATGGGTCAGGTCGGCCGGATCGAGCCGGACGACGGGGACGCCCGCGGCGTTCAGGTGCACGACCACCATGTCCGCCGTGACGTCCTCTTCACAGGTCAGGATGAGCACGGTCATTTTTCGTCGGCCTGTGTTCAGTCGTCGAAGTGGGTCTTGGAGCCCGCTGTCGAGGTGGTGGTCGCCAGTTCGCGCAGGAGGGCGTGGTCGCGAGCGGCGATCCGGCCGTCGAAAAGTACGTTCAACTGCATTCCGGGGTCGTAGGCATACGGAGTGGCAAACTCCAACTCAGCCGCGGGGCGTGCGTAGTTGAGCGTGAACGGTTGCATCGTCTCTCCCTCGTCGGTACTGCCTCGATCAAGCGGTGCCGCTGTGCGACGTCACTCGGGCCCGCTGCTTGGTGCTGGGTGGGTGCGCCCTTCAGTCACTTATACGAATCGAACGGGTGGTTGGTTTCCTTACTCTCCGTGATCGTCGGGGAGTTGGGCGCCGAGCAGGGCGTGGAGCAGGGGAGATCGGGTCGAGCGGTGGTGAAAACGTCTTCCGCAGCGGTCAGTCGGAGACCCGCTCGGAAACGTGCCCGGTGGCGCGGTCGGGGGCGCGACGCAGCGAACGCAGGGCCAGCAGCAGCATGCCGATGTCGTCGAGATAGACCGGATCCGGCAGCAGATCGGCCGGAAACACGAAGTACAGGACCGCCCCCCAGAACACCCAGCGCGGGCCGGTGGGCAGTCCGGCCCGTCTGAGACCCCGGCGGGTCCGGATCAGCCGCGTCAGCACCGCGGCGGCCGTGGCGAACAGCGCGACGGCTGCCACCGCCACGACGACGACGAGCGTGGTTGGCGCATCCACGGGTCCTCCCCTGTGGTCCGTCGCGCTACGTCCGGCCTTGCTCTGCGCTTCCTGTCCGGACCCCGGGCAGCGGTCCCTGTCTGTCGGTTTCCCCGCTTCGGGTGCTCGAATGCCCGCTTCCGGCAGGATTACCGCATCGGACGCCGCACACGGGCGCCGTGGCCGAGTGACGCGACCGGCCGGACGGCGGGGCCGGGGTGCACGCAGGCGGGGGCGGGGTGGCCAGCGGCGGCGGGGGCAGGGTGCACGGCGGCTGACGGCCGTCGGAGGGCGTCCGGCGCCGGCCCCGTCGTGAACAGGGCCGCGCGGGACGGTTCGGGCGCGAGGCGCCGGCTCGCGCCTACGGGTGCGTCGAGCCGGCCTCGCCTGCGCCGGGCCCGGGGGCGCCGTCCTGCTCCGGCCCGTCGCCGGGCGTGCCCGCCGGCACCGGCCGCAGACTCCTGGTGGACTCCTTGAACCGCTCCAGGGTGCGGCCCAGCTGCTGGAAGGGCGAGCCGGCCCGCTTGGCCGGCGCCTGCCGCGGCACTCCCGCCGCGTCGGCCTCGGCCGCGGCCTCCCGGTACGCGGCCAGCGCCTCGTGGGCGTGCTCGGCGGCCTCCCGGTACAGATCTCGGGACTCCGTCATCGCCTCCAGCGCGTCCTTGTACATCGCCACCAGGGCGCGCTCCCGGGCGAGTTCCTCCTCCAGCGTCAGCAGCTGCCACTCCTCCCGCAGCGCGGTGAGCGCGGCGTCGCCGCCCTCCGGCAGCGGCCGGGGCAGAGCGGCGAAACGCCGCACGGCGTCCAGCAGCTCGGTGGGGTGCGTGCCGTCCAGGAACACGCTGCGCACCGAGAACGCGGCGGGGTCGTAGTCGGCGGGAGCCGGCACGCCGGGCAGCACCAGCGCACCGCCGCGCGGCACCTCCGCCCCCGACTCCTTCAGAGCCCAGTTCACGGTGCGCAGCTGGTGCGGGGCGGCACGGTGCTCGACGACCCGGTGATGCAGGCCCGTCGGGAGCAGCGGGACCAGTGAGCGGCGGCCCTTTTCGTCAGGTGTCATGGCCTCGTGGACGACGATGTGCACGGCCCAGGTGTCGCGCAGGGCGGCCCGCAGCGTGCGCCGCAGCTCCTTGTCGTCCGCGGGCAGCGGGTTGACGTCGAGGAAACGTTCGCCCGTGACGGTCTCCTGGCCCCACGGGGCGTCCGCGTCCCAGGGCCAGAAGACGCCGGCGGGTGACGGCCAGCGCTGGTCCCAGGGCCGGTCCGCCTCCGCCGTCAGCGTCCACTCCTGGCCCCGGCCCGACCACTCGGCGAGGGTGAGCCGGGCGCGGACCGTCACCTCCTCCTCGGGCTGCCACCTGGCCTCGAAGGCCGTCTCCCCGTCCGGGGTGTCCGCTTCGGGCAGCTCGGCGAAATCCTGCACGGCGCCGGAGTCCTTGAGGGCCTGGAGGTTCTTTCGCAGGACGTCCGGCGCGGTCGGTCCGGTGTGGCGGCCACGGGCCTGCCACACCGTGGAGGGCGTCATGGGCGAATCGGTCGCGGCGATGTGCATGAGTCCATTCGTGAGGGCGGGCGGCCGGGCGGCCGCGCGGCGACGACAGGCGACGGCGCGCGAAGGCCAGTATCGCTCGCCGCAGGGGGTGGGCGGTCCGACGGATGGCGGCGAGGGCGCCCGAGGACGCCCCCGTTCAGGAGCCCCTTCCCCGGCACGGCGCCTGTCACGCGTCCGAATCCGCCCGGTTGGCCGCATCCGCCGTATCCGCCGCATCTGCCGTACCCGCTGCATCCGCTGCATCCGCCACGTCCGCCGGAGACGACGCGTGCAGTGTGTGCGTCGCCCGCCCGGGGTGTGCGCCGTGCACCACGGGCGGGCGCTCCGCACTCATGGGCTCTCCCGGTTCGGGACGGGAGAATGGGACGGCGGACGGGGCCCGCCCACCATCCGCTCAGGGGCGGGCCCCGTCCGCGTGCCCGCGGTCCGCGCCGATGTCCGCCGCGCGAGCGGCTCCCGGACCGTCTTCCCGCCGGGCAGCCTGCGCCCGTGCGTGCGGCCCGCGGACGGTCCGGCCCGCGCCGTCGGGTGAACGGCGGGCATGCCAAAGGAATGTGCCAAAGCCATCGCCTTCGGCTGCCGCGTTCCGTAACCTCTGGGGCACCCGAACCATCCCGCGCCGCACAGCACTTGCTCCGCCCCAGTCGCCAACGCGCCGAAGGGAAACCGGTCATGGCCGTCGAGGTCGAGGTCGCGAACGAACTGCACCGGCTGCGCGCCCGTATGCCGCAGCTCACGGGGGCGCTGGCGGCCGGCGCCGACGGTCTGGTCCTGGCCCAGGACATGCCGGACGTCCAACCGGAGGGGCTGGCCGCGCTCACCGCGGCGGCGCTCGGCGTCGGACGCCGCATGGTCGACCTGGCGGACCGCGGCGACTTCCGCGAACTCCTGGTGCGCGGCGCCGACGGCTACCTCGCGACCTACGCGGCCGGGCCGACCGCCGTGCTGACCCTGCTCGCCGACGACCGGGTCAACGTCGGTCGACTGCACCTGGAGGGGCGGCGCTGCGGCGCACGCATCGCCGAACTCGTGGCCGCCCGGTCCGCGGACCAGTGGCCCCTCGGCGGCGAGGGCGGTCGGTTGCCTCCGCCGCAGGCCCGCGGCCGGATCCGGGGCGCGCTGCCCGTCCGCATCCCACCGCAGTCCCGCCATCGGCCCTGAAGCGGGCCGGGGTTCCTCCATCGGCTCTCAAGCGGGCCGGGGTCCGGCCGCCGGCCCTGAATCCCGCCCCGGTTCCGCCATGGGTCGTGAAGCGGCCCGGAGGCCCGGGGTCGCGCCATCGGCTCTGAAGCCGGCCGGGGTCCCACCGGCGGCCCTGCAACCCCGCCCCAGTGCCACCGGCGGCCCTGAAACCCGCTGATGTCCGGCCGACGGCCCTGAATCCGTCCGTGGTTCCGGCAAGGGCATGATGTCGGCGGAGGGCGCAGGTCAGCCCGCGCCGCGGCCTGATCCCGAGCGCCCGGGCCGCCCCCCGACGGGGCGCCGCCGCACACCGCCCCGTTCCGGGCCGGCGCCGGCTCCCGTGGAGGGCGCGCTGAAGCCGCCGGGGACGAGCCGTGCCGGTCCGACGGCGGGCATCGTGGGTCCCGAAGGAGCGGGCATGTCGTGCGCCTCCCGTCCCGCACCGGAGCCGGGAGCTCCCATGTGGCCGCCCGTACGGGTGTTCGCCTCCGGTGCCGCGTCCGCAGTCGCCGCCGGGTCCGGCGTGCGGGGTCGCGGCGGAGCCGCCCGGCTCAGCACGCGAGTGTGGGGCATCAACGGGGCGCAGGCGGAGCACACTTCGCTGAGCGTCCACACCTGACCCACCGACGGGTCGTGCCGCAGGACGAGGACGACCGAGCCCGCGCAGGAGACCCGGACGTCCTCGTGCGGCGCGCACCGCTGCCGGCGGCACCAGCAGGCGGCGTCGTGATGCACCGCCGCCGCCCGCGCGTGGGCGGCCGCGTGGGCCTCGGCGAAACGGCGCAGGGCCGCGAGGTCCCGGGAGCGCGGCGGCATCGCGCACGCGGAGGAGCAGGTGACCGACGCGGTGCGGTCCCGGTGCCCCACCACGCGGATCGTCCAGCAGCGGCCCGGACGGCGGGCCGAGGGGGCGTCAGGGTGCATGAGAGCCAAAGCACACGTCCTTCGTGGGGAGGGCGGGAGGAGCGGGAGGGAGGGAGCGAGCGGACCGGGAGCGGTTACGGCACGGCCCCGGCGGAAGTGACCTCGTTCACAGCATGCCCGTGGGCGACCGGACCATTCGCGCTGTGCCCCCTCTGGCCGACACACCGCGTGTCGGTCGCTGCCTCTAAGCTCCCTCCATGAGCACAGGGGGAACCCACAGACGCGTCGTCGACGGACGCTTCGAGCTGGTGGAGCGACTCGGCGGGGGAGGGATGGGCCTGGTGTGGCGGGCCCACGACCTGGTCCTGCAGCGCGCGGTGGCGGTGAAGGAGGTGCGGCACGCGGATCCGGACCTCGCCGAGCACGACCCGGCGGCCGCCGGCGTGCTGCGCGAGCGCGTCCTGCGGGAGGCCCGCGCGCTGGCGCGCGTCCACCATCCCAACGTCGTCACCATCCATCACATCGTCGACGGCGGCGAGCACACGTATCCGTGGATCGTGATGGAGCTCGTCGAGGGCGGTTCCCTGCAGGACAGGCTGGAGCGGGGCGTGATGTCCCCGGTCGAGGCCGCCCGGATGGGCCGCGAGGTGCTGGCCGCGCTGCGCGCCGCGCACGCCGTCGGCATCGAGCACCGTGACGTGAAGCCCGCCAACGTCCTGCTGCGCCCCGACGGCCGGCCCGTGCTCACCGACTTCGGCATCGCCGCCGTCCGGGAGTCCGCCGGTCTCACCGCCACCGGCTCGGTCATCGGCTCGCCCGACTACATGGCGCCGGAACGGGTCAGCGGTAAGGAGGGCGGCCCCGCCGCCGACCTGTGGTCCCTCGCGATGCTGATGTACGTCGCCGTGGAAGGGCGCCATCCGCTGCGCAGGGGCAGCACGCTCGCCACCCTGGCCGCCGTGCTGAGCGAGGACGTGCCCGCGCCGCTCAGCGCGGGACCCCTGACCGCCGTTCTCACAGCGCTGCTCGTGCGCGACCCGCAGGCCCGCCCCGACGCGGCCCGGGTCGACCTGATGCTCGCGGCCGTGGCGGCCGCCCCGCCGGCGCCGGGGGTGGTCTTCCCGTCCGCTCCGGTCCCGCCGCCGGGCGCGGCCCTTCCGTCCGCTCCGGTCCCGTCGGCGGTCCGGACTCCGCAGCCTTCGACGACCTCGTACCCCCTCACTCCGCCGGCGGCCCCGCCCGGCGTCGTCACGATCGTCCCGCCTGCCGACGCCCGGCCCCCCGCCCGGCGCGGCCGTGGCGCGGCCGTCGCCGTCGCCGTGCTCGCCACCGCTCTGGCCGGCGTCCTGGCGTGGACGCTGCTCCCGTACCTCCAGGACGACGGCGACGGCGGCGGGAGCGGCGCCGCCTCACCCCGGCCCGGGGCGTCCGCGTCGCAGAGCGCCCGGCGGGCCGCCTCCGGGCCGTCCGCTGCCGCTTCCGACGACCCCTCCGAGGCGGCTTCCGACGACGCGTCCGACACGCAGAAGGTCGACCTGCTCAGCGGGGACGGCGTCAAGAACGTCGTGGCGAAGCTGTCGGCGGCCACGGGCGGGGCGAAGGTGACGAGCCTCGCGGTGTACGAGGAGTACGCGATCGCCGAGGTCTCGGTGAAGGGCCGTCCGAAGCTCTACGACCGGTACACGTACCGCGGTGGGGACGTGGCGGTGAAGGACGGCCCGGGCGGCACCGTGATGAGCGGCGAGGTCCCCGTCGACCTGGACGTCTACGACTGGGACAAGGTGCCCGGGCTGCTGGCCCGGGCCGCGAAGACCCTCGGCGTCCCCCATCCCACCAGCCGTTACCTGCTGGTCGATCCGGCGTCCACGGTCTTCGACACCGAACCGTCGATGAGCGTCTACCTGTCCGACGACTACGGCAGCGGGTACCTCCGGGCCGACGTCAAGGGACGGGTGATCGCGACGTATCCGCGCGACGACGGCTGACGGCCGACGGCCGACGGGCAGCGCCCGCCGCCCTGTGCGCCGCACCGCCGTGCCGACCCGTTGCGTCGAGGCGCGCCCGCATCCGTGCCTGCGCCCGGGTCCGTGTCCGCGCCCGTATCCGGACGCGGGCCCGCGTCCGGATACGGGCGGATCGCGTCGAAGCGGTGTTTCGCCGCGCTGAATATCTCGGGAGCCGATATATTCAGTTCCATGGCATCGAGGAGCATGACCCAGGCCGCATTCTTCGTGCTGACGGCCCTCGCCGATCAGCCGCGGCACGGCTACGGCATCCTGCGGGAGATAGAGGAACTCTCGGAGGGCGAGGTGCAGTTGCGGGTGGGCACGCTCTACGGAGTGCTCGACCGGCTCACCGCCGACGGACTCATCGTCCTGGACCGTGAGGAGATCCAGCAGGGCAGGCTCAGGCGCTACTACCGCGTCACCGACGACGGCGTCCAGGCCCTCGCGGCGGAGGCCGATCGTATGGCGGCCGGCGCCGGAGCGGCCAGGCGCCGCATCGCCGAGGGCCGCCGCGCCCCCGGAACCGTCATCCCGCCGGCCCCCGGGCCCGGACTCGCCGGAGGTCTGGCATGACCGGCACGACGACCCTTCTCGAAGCGCGCTACCGCGCCGTGCTGCGGCTGCTGCCCGCGTACTACCGCGAGGAGCGGGAGGAGGAGATGGTCGAGGTCTTCCTCGGCGACACCGAGCGCGATCTCCAGGACCAGAGCCGGCCGACCCTCGGCGAGGCGGCCAGCGTCGCCGCCCTCGCCCTGCGCGCCCGGCTGGGCACCGCGGCCGCGCCGCGGCGCTACGCGCTGCTCGGCTCGGCGGTCCGGCTCTTCGCGCTCTTCGCCGTGCTGCTCCAGGCGGCCGCCGCGGTCGCCGACCGCGCACTGGAACTGACCTGGACGTCCACGCACGGCCCCTTCGCCCGGGACATGTTCATGTCGGGGTTCTCCGGGCAGGGGCCGGTCGTCGCCACGGCCGCCGTCGCCGCCTGGGTACTGCCGCTGGGGTGGACGGTCGGCTACTTCGCCCTGCTGCGCGACCGCCGCAGGACCGCGCAGATCAGCGTGCTGCTCGCCGCCCTGCCCACCCTCTGGCCGTTCCTCGCGCCGTTGGCGACCGACTTCCCCCCGCCGGATCCTGCCTACGCCACTGCCGCTGCCGCCTTCGCCTGGCTGCCGGCCCTGGCGCTGTGCACCGGCTGCCACCGCGACGCGCCCCCGGCGGTGCTGCCCGTCGGCACACCGGGGACGGTCTACCTCGGCTGCTGTGTCGTCATGGGAGCCTCCGTCGTCGTGCTTCCCGGCGTGGTCGACTCCGTGTGGGCGCCGACCACCTGCTTCGTCCTCGGCGCACTCGGCTGGCTGGTGCGACGCGGCCGCCGGGGCCGCACCGCGGGCGGAGAGGGCGCGCTCGCCCTCTCCGTGCTCGGGCTGCTGGTCCTCACACTGCGCGTGGCCGCCGCGTACACCTGGCTCGGCGTGTCCATGCCCCTGCCTACGGTGATGGTGGCCGGATTCGCCGTCCAGGCGGCCGCGTTGCTGCTTCTGACCGCCGTGCTCGCCGTCGTCGGCGGCCGTGACGTCGCGGCCCGCTGACCGCCCGAACGGCGTGCCCTGTCTCAGTGCGGGAAGGCGCGCGGCTGCCGCAACCGGGGCAGCTCGTCGCGGAACTCCTCTATGCGGGAGCTGATCTGGCGCATCAGGACGGTGTCGGCCAGCCGGTCCAGGTAGAGGTTGCGGCCGGCCAGGCCGGGCGCGTCGACGCAGAAGTACAGCGCCATGAGGGGATTGACGAACAGCTCGCCGTCCTTCGTGCGCTCGGTGAACCGGACGTCGCCGAAGTCGCCGCGCACCGCCGCGGCGACGGACCCGTTGACGATGCTGGGGTGGCCCGGCGTGCAGGCATGGGCGTCCGCCACCGCGTCGAGGTAGAGGGCGCCCTCGGGGCTCAGCTGCGACAAGGAGAACGCGCCGAGGTAGGCGCCCTCCCGGTCGAGGTCGGCCAGGTTCTCCAGCACCAGGGAGTGGCTGATCCCGTGATAGGCGTCCACGCCGAAGCCCAGACAGGCCACCAGGCGCTGGGGGACGTCGTCGAGGCCCTGCACGGCGGCGAGGCTCGCCATGTCCTCCTCGGGCGTGCCCAGGCCGTGCTCGTCGCCGCGCATCAGGATGTCGGTCCCGCCGTCCACCAGGACCACGGCGTCCACCCCGCCCAGGTGGTCCACCAGCGCCCGGTAGGCGGCGCGCAGCGGCCGCACGCCGGTGCGCGGGAAGGCGTACACGGTGGCGGGCAGACCCTGTCGGTCGAGCCAGCGGGCCAGGGTGTGCTCGGGGAAGTAGTCGCCGCGCACGGCGAGGTCGGGGCCGACGGCCGCGACGTCGGGCTGCACCCACACGTCCGTGGGCAGCCCGTACAGATCGGCGAACGAGAGGTTCGCCAGGTGGACTTCCTTGCCCGCCGCCCGCAGCGCGAACGCCAGCGGAAGCCCCGCGTACACGTCGAAACCGCCGCCCGCGCCGGCGACGAGCACCCGGCGCGCATCGCGCAGCCGGGTGAAGAGAGGAGGTTCCTGGAGGGAGAACACCCGGGGACGCTAACAGCCGGCGATCTTGCGGACCAACGGATTCGCCGAAGGCGCGCGTCGGCGTGCGCCCCGGACAGGGCCCGGGACGTCCGCCCCGGGCCCTGTCACCGTGCCTAGGCGCCGCTTTCCCGCAGCATGTCCTCGCGTTCGACGATCTTCACGCGTTCGCGGTTCTGTGGTTTGCCGAGGGCTTTCTCGGCGGCGTCCAGTCGGTGCCAGCCCTGCCAGGTGGTGTAGCGGATCTCGCGTTCGGCGAGGAAGGCGTCCACGGCTTTGGGCTCGGGTGCGTCGGGGGTGTGCAGTCGGCCGGCTGCGTGGTCGTCGAGGAGGTTGGAGACGGTCTCGTTGGCGTCGCCTTTGGTGTGGCCGATCAG
>NZ_JBMNDR010000070.1:0-23274 GCF_052543235.1 Streptomyces sp. SAS_272
TCGCCCCGCTTCGGAGCGCCCCCGCCCACCGCGCCGACGGGCGCCGCCGCCGGTCAGCCGAACCAGGTCTTGACGGCGAGCAGCAACCGGTCATGGGCGCCGGCCGGCCCGAGCCAGGCGATGTGCCCGTCCGGACGCACGAGCACGGCCTCCGCGCCGAGCTCCGCGGACGGCTCGGCCACCACCACGTCCAGCCGGTCCGCCCACGCCGACAGATCCGGCAGAGCGCCCTCACCCGACGACGGCCCGGGCCCCAGGACCAGACCACGCCCCGACGACAGCAAGGGCCCGGCCGGAACGACCCCGTCCGGCGTCCTCAGCGACACGTCGGGCAACACCGCCCCGAGCAGCGGGTGAGCCGGCCCGCCGTCCCCCGCGAAGGGGTAGCGGACCCGGGTCACGTACTGCACGAGAAACGCGTTGACGTCGTCGGACCGCATCAGCTCGGCGAAGATCTCCCGCAACGGGGCAGCCTGCTCCAGCGGCGTCTGCAGCGGAATCTGGGCGAGCGCCCGGCGACACGCCCGCTCACCGACCGGCCGGCGCTCGTCGTGGTACGTGTCCAGCAGCCCGGCCGGGGCCCAGCCGCGCACGGCGGCGGCCAGCTTCCAGCCGAGGTTCACCGCGTCGTGCACGGCGGTGTTCATCCCGTGCCCGGACGACGGCGGATGCGGATGGGCGGCGTCCCCCGCGAGGAAGACCCGGCCGACCCGGTAGCGCCGTGCCAGCCGGGTGGGACTCCCGTACCGCGTCATCCACCGCACGGCCCCCAGATCCGGAGCCCGCCCGGTGATCCGCTCGACGGTGGAGCGGATCTCGTGGACCGTCACCGGCACGGAGCCGCTCGGCGGCTCACGGTCGAACTCGACCGTCATCAGCCGCACTTCGGAGGGGTCGGCCGGATTCACCGGCAGCACCCCGAACTGGCCGCACGGATACGAACCGGCCCTGAACAGCGCCTGGGACTCGTCGTCCACGACGACATCGGCGATGACGCCGTAATAGGAGGGGGCCAGCACGTCGAAGTCGAACCCGGCGGCCTGCGCCACGGCGCTGCGCGGCCCGTCGCACCCCACGACATACCGGGCGCGCATCCGCTCCGCGCCCCGCGGCCCGGCCACCGCGAGCGTCACCCCGCCCGCGTCCTGCTCGACGCCGACGACCTCCGCGCCGAGGCGCACCTCGACCCCCAGCTCGAGCGCGCGCTCCCGCAGAAGCTGCTCGCTGCGCCACTGCGGCACGATCAAGTCGTAGTCCGTCTCGGCGAGTTCACCGTCGATGTCCCGGTAGACGAGACCGAAGTGCGACCGGCCCCACGTGGGGGTGTCCGGACCGAAGAAGCGGCCCGCCAGCCCCCGCATCCGCAGAAAGTCCGCGATGTGCGCGTTGAGGAGCATGCCGCCCGAACGCTCGGGCAGCTCGGCGCGGCGCTCCAGGACAACGGCGGGAACCTCGGCCAGCCCCAGCTCGCAGGCGAGCATCAGGCCGGCCGCGCCCCCACCGACGATGATCACAGGATCAGACATGAACAGCAGCCTCCGCCACCGCCCTTAAGCCCGGACAAAGCCCCCGGCGCACCCCTCCCAGGCCCCCTCCGAGGCCAGGACCGCGCCCGTCCACCGGCTGCGCGCCGTCGAGAACCTCCCCCACCGCCCGGTGAGCTGATGCCCCGCAGATCCACGCACGGTCGACGTCCGCACGGCCCGACGATGCGACCTGCCCGGCGCCCCGGCGGGCCGGGGGCCGCCGGCGGGGGCTCCTTACGGGACCGCCCGGCGCGGGTCACAGGTACGGCCGGACGCCGCACGGTGGGCGTAACGGCAGTTGTGACAGCAGTGACAGGACCGCGACAAGGAAGCCCACAACGGTCGGCGGCCCTGTGCGGTCTCACTGTGCGTGGGCGGCGCCGACCGGCCGTCCCGTCGTGAGACCAACAGGGGGAACAACGTCATGAAGTCGATCCGACACAAGGCGGTCACCGCCGCCGCCGTCGCCGTCCTGGCTCTGGGTGGCGCGCTCGCCGCGACCGTACCGGCTTCGGCCGCCACGGCCGGCGCGTACAACGGAGCCTGCGGCAAGGGGTACGAGGTCTTCACGTCGACCCCGGTCAACTCCTCGCAGACCACCGTGGCCGCCACCACCTACGTCGCCTACAGCTCCGCGGACAAGCAGTGGTGCGCCGTCACGGTGCGCAACAAGCCCGGCGCCCGCGTGTTCATGGAGGTCACCCTGGACACCTGGCCGACCAGCAGCACCCTGGAGCGGGACGCCGGCTCCTACACGACCTTCGCCGGCCCCGTGTACAAGGACCTCCCCGCGCCCGGCCTGTGCATGACCTGGAGCGGCTCGATCGACGTCTACTACAACTCCGACCGCGGCCTGTGCCCCTGACCTGAACGGCCGCCGACGTGGCCGACCCGCGGGCCGGCCACGCCCGCTGCCCGCCGGCACGGCCTTCTTCCGGGTCCGGGTTCCGTGCACGGCGTCCCCGTACGGCACGCGAACGCGATCGCGTCGATCACCTCCCTGGCCGTGCCGTCTCACGGCATGGGTTCCTCGCCCTCGCCGTCAGGCCCGGCGGGCGCAGGACGTGAGGCGATCGGCGAGCGCGATGACGAGGTCGCGCAGTTCAGCGGGGCGCTCGATGACGAACGGCCGGTCGAGCGAGGCGAGTGTCCGAGGCAACCAGTCGAGCCGCTGCGCCCGCAGCTCCACGCGCAGCCAGCGCTCGGTCGCCGGGTCCCGGCCGGCCGCGGGCTCGTGCTCCTCCAGGCTCGCGACGCCGGCGGGGAGATGCGCGCGGATCTGCTCGACTGTCCCGTGGATCCGCAAGGTCACCTCATGCCGGTACTCGGCCGTGGCGAATCCCGACAACACGCGCTGCGCCGGATCGAGGCCCACGGGCGCTTCGAATGAGCCGGGCAGGGTCCTCGCGTCTGCGATGCGATCGAGCCGGAAGGTTCGGTCGTCGCCGACCTGGGCGTCCTTGCCCGTGACGTACCACCGGCCCGCATGGGCGACGATCCCGTACGCGTGCAGTGTGCGTTCGCTGCGCCGTCCGTCGCGGTCGGTGTAGCGGATCGAGACCGGCCGACGGTGGCGCACCGCGTCGGCGACGGTGAGCAGGAGCCCGGCGCCCGGGTGATCCGACTCGCCGGGCTGATCCGTGAAGGCGAGAGCTTCCAGGAGGGTGTCGAGCCGGCGGGCGATGTGCTTGGGCAGCACCCGCCGGATCTTCGCTGACGCCGTCTCGTTGGCCGTGCGCTCCGCCGTCGTCAGCCCTGCCCGGCGGCCGGCGACCAGGCCGAGCAGCACGGCCAGCGCCTCGTCGTCGCTGAGCATGAGCGGAGGCAAGCGGTAGCCGGGAGCCAGCCGGTACCCGCCGTAGCGGCCGCGCACCGACTCCACGGGCACGTCCAGGTCGATCAGCTGGCCCACATACCGCCGCACTGTGCGCCCTTCGACGCCGAGACGGTCGGCGAGCTCGGCCACCGTCCGGGTGCCGCCCGACTGCAGCAGCTCCAGGAGCGTCAGTACGCGGCCGGTGGGTCGTGGCATGTTCGCAGCCTAACGCGAATACAGGACCGATTCTGTCCCCTATTTCTCCTAGCCTGCGACGTGCACACCTCCAGCACGGCCAAGGAGATTCCCATGGACTTCGTCTCGATCCGCATCATCACCGGCGACGTCGCACGCCTCGTCGAGTTCTACGAGCGAGCCACCGGGATGCAGGCGATACGGGCCACCGAGGACTTCGCCGAACTCAGGACCGCGGGCGCAACCCTCGCGATCGCCGGCACCCGCACGGTCGCGCTGTTCGCCCCGGGCTCTGCCCGCCCGGCGGACAACCACAGCGTGATCACCGAGTTCCTCGTCGACGACGTCGACCGCGTTCACCAGAACCTGACCGGCTTCGTCACCGACTTCGTCAACGAGCCCACCACGATGCCCTGGGGCAACCGGTCGCTGCTGTTCCGCGACCCCGACGGCAACCTCGTCAACTTCTTCACCCCCGTCACCCCGGCGGCCGTCGAGAAGTTCGCACGCTGACGCCGCGCGCAGCCGCTCACGCGGGAGGCCGCAGACCCCAGGGCTCCCGATGCGCCGTCTCAGGCGACGTCGCCCCTGCTGACGCAACGCGAGCCGTTCGAATCCCGCGATCCGCGGCGCGCTAACCTGAGGCCGTCAATGAGCGAGGCGTGACCCGCGGGCCGGCTTCGGGGAACGGCACTGTGGCGAAGGAACGACATGCAGGCACTGACACTTGGTCCCACGAACGGTGAGCGTGTCGTTCTCTTCGCGGCGGGAGCAGGCGGCGACCCGGAGCGTCACCGGCCCCTCTTGGAGCACCTGGCAGCCCATGACTGCCAGGTCATCGCGCCCCGCTTCGAGCCCTTCGCCGCCCGAGAGGCGACCACCGCCGAGCTTGTTGCCCGCCCGGCGGGGCTGATCGAGGCCCTCCACCGGTGGGCGCCCGAGGACGCGCCTGTCGTGGTGGTCGGCCACTCGATCGGCGGATGGGCCGGCCTCTGTCTCGCCGGTGCGACGCCCTGGGGACGGGACGGCAGGCCGCTGGACGTCCCCCATGAGCCACGCGTCAGCCGCCTCGTCCTGTACACCCCCGCGGCCGGCTGGTTCGCCGCTCCGGGCGCCCTGGACGCGGTGAAGGCGCCGATGCTCGTCTACGCGGGAGAGAGGGACACCGTCACGCCCGTCGAGCAGGCCGTCCTCCTGCAGGGCGCACCGGCCGAGGTCGACCTCCGTGTCGTGCCGGGGGCCGGTCACTTCAGCTTCATGAACACGCCTCCGCCGGGCATGGCCGAAGCCGAGGGCTTCGACCATGCCCGGTTCCTCACCGACCTCGCGCAAGCGACCCTGGAGTTCGTCATCGCGCCCTGACCGGACGTGACACGCCGTCCGGACGCTGGTCCGGACGGCGCGCTATTGCCAGGCTGTGCGGGCGGCAGAACCGGTACAGGCCCGCGAGACCGATGACGCCGAGGGGCAGCGCCTGTGGCGGATCATCCGCAGAGGCACGGGTTCGGCGGCGACCTGGCGGCGTGCGCAGACGGCGCTGCCGTCCGCGCAGGGCATGCCGGTCGCGCGGACGCCGCGCTGTCGTTCACCGGCCCCGACCGGGCACGGGACTCGATCCACGATTCCGACGCCGACGGCTTCGGGGTCTTTGCATCCCAAGGACGTGGGCGGCCGGTCCAGGATGGTCACGCTGCCCGAGCGACGGGAGATCAAGAAGACCGCCAAGTCCTGGCCGGCCGAGCACGACCTGCCGTTCTCGACCCGGAGCCCGACCACGCGGACTTCCCCGGTCGCCGAGGACATCGTCGTCTCCCTGCGCCCCGGGCACTGAACAGCGGCCTGTCGACTGAGCACTGTCACAGCCAACCGTTCTCGCTGGCCCGAGCCCGGCCGCTTCCCGGGATGGGGCCAAGTCCTGTGGCGGGCCGCGTAGCGGCGCCGGTCAGTGGCACGCCCCTGCCGTACTCCGACTGCCCCGTTCATGGAGGTCCCGTACGACCGCCAGCGCTGCAACGTGATCCTCCTTGTTATTCGCTTGCTCGCGCGGAACAGGCTGCCAGAATCCGAGGCATGAGCGAGACGCCCGAACTGCCGTGGCCCGTACCGGACTCGCGATTCCGCCACTGGGCTGGCGAGTTTGCCGACATGCACGATCTGGTCCGCGACCTCGTCCTCCCGCCCGGTCTGCCCGAGGCGGCGGAGCGCGTCCTGACCACGGCCCGCGAACTGATCCGGATGAGCTACTACCGCTACGAGTTCATGATGGTCGGCGCCGCGACATCCATCATCGCCATCGAGGCCGCACTCTCGGACCGCTACGGCAAGGGCACCCTCGCCAACCATCTGAAGCAGGCCCTGGCCGACGGCCTCCTCACGCAGGACCAGTTCGACCTGCTGGACTCCTGCGGGCGGCCGATCCGAAACCGGTACGCGCACGGCGACCTCACCCACGCTGTGCTCACCCCGCCGCTGGCCGTCGGGATGGTCCGCACCTCCATCGCAATCCTCGGTCAACTGCACCCAAGATCAGTATCCGAGTAGGTCGGGAGCATCCGCTGTCGGTGGTCGGATCGTGTCGGTTGCGGTGGGCACGCAGCTCAGGTTGCGACCACTGGTATACAGCCTCAGGACTGGTGGGGGCTCGCATGTTGCGGTGTCGCGTTGACGAGCCGCTCGACGCGCCGGACACGGTAGGTGACCGCTTGGGGAGCGTGGCGGCCGCGGCCAACTATGTAGCGAGACGCCGTTTGCGGCTGATGACACGCGACCACAAACCATGCCAGTCACAAAACCATGTGCCCAATCTCAGTCCACGTCAATACAGTTGCTCAGCCGGCCGCACCCGTACGGCCGGATCAGTTTTCGAAGGGGCTCCTACGATGGGTTTACGAAGACGCGCGGCGGGTGTCGCGCTGGTGCTGGCAGCCGCGTCGTGCAATCTGCTCGGTCCCCCCGGCACAGCAGCGGCACAGTCCCAGGGCGGCATCGTCCTGCCCGTGCGGTCACACTGGCAGACCCTCGCCGACAGTCGTCATGTGTACATCAGCGCGCCCGGCGACGACGCCGTGCTGGCCACCGACCACGACGGGCAGGTCGTGAAGAAGGTGGAGGGTCTCGACGGGGCGCGGGGCATGGCCGAGTCGGCTGACGAGTCCACCCTGTACGTGGCGCTCCCGGACGCTGACGCGATCTCCGTCGTCGACACGGCGACCTTGACCGAGACGCGGCGCATCTCGACCGGGGCCGACACTGAACCGGAGAGCGTCGCCCTCGCCGGCGGCCGGCTGTTCTTCGGCTACCGGGCCACCGTCTTCGAAGCCGGCATCGGGTCGGTCGCCATCGCCGAGGCGACCCCGACCGTCAGCCTGGACGACAACCCCGTGTGGTACGGCAAGCCGCGACTCGCCTCGTCGCCGGGCGCGCCTGACCGGCTCGTCGCCGCGCAGAGTCAGGGCGCGCTGGGCATGCGCGTGTACGACGTGGGCTCCGGCATGCTTCATGAGACCGCCTACAGCGAAGCCGTGGGCGATGTCGAGGACATGGCCGTGACGCCGGACGGCCGCAGTGTGATCACTGCGAACGGCGGTAACTACTACCACCAGCGGTGGCGCTTGTCGGACCTGGCGGAGGAGACCCAGTACGACACCGGCCCCTACCCCAACTCCGTCGCTGTCGATTCCCACGGCACGGTCGCCGCGGGAATCGTGGCGGGAGGGGAGTGGGACGTCCGCATCTACCGCCCAGGAGAGACCGCCGCGTACCGCACGGTCGCGTTGTCGCCCGGATACGCGGATCTGCTCGACCGAGGCGTGGCCTGGGCGCCCGACGGCAACAGGCTGTTCACCACCCGCTTCCCCTACTCGGGCGAGGTGGTTCTCGACATCATCACCGACATCGCCAAGGCGTCCAGCACGATCGCACTGTCCGCTCCTCCGACGAACCCTGTCGGCACGCCGGTCGCCGTGACCGGGAAACTGACCTCGCTGGCCCCCTTCCCCAGGTACAAGACGGTCACGGTGACCCGCAACGGCGTGGAGTTGCCGGATGTGAAGGTCAAACGGGACGGCACCTTCAGCTTCAGTGACACCCCGCCCGACTGGATGACGTATCCCCAGTACACAGTCACCTACCGGGGCGACGCCCGGCATGTGCCCGGCACGGCGACCGTCATGGTCGAGCTCGTCGCCTGACCGAGCCGGTCAGTTTGCCCGAGCCCGTCACAACGGTGCGGGCGGCGTTCTGGGAGCTGAAGCGGGAGCACTGTAAGACGGCGGGCCACGACCGCAACGCAGCCACCGGCCGTCGTCAGAGGGAGATCGACTTCAACCGGCTGCACGAGTTCCCTCCACGGAGAGCAGTCCCTCGGCGAACCGGATATGCCCTCGCCGAGACGACCGAGTGGGTGTGGGCGGTCACAGGCGGGCCCTGCGCCAGTACCCCTACACCATCTCGGCCTTGTCGATCGGCCAAGACGTCAGCCGCGGCGGAACCGTGCGGCTGGAGCAGCAGCCCACGTTGGAGGGGGTGCGCATGCTCGTTGCCACGCTGGAGGCTGCGGACCGGACCGTGGAGCCGGCCACGGTCCACGCCGACGAGCTGCGGGTGCGCTACCAGGGGCAGAGCCGGTGCCCGTCCATGTACGTCGCGCCGTCCGAGGGCAGTCAGTACTGCACCCGGTGGGGTGAGCCGTAGTCCCCGCGGCGCCGCCGCCGGGCACGGTGCGAACGAATCTGAACGGGCGCCTGCCGGGAATCAGGCCGCGACGAGCTCCTGCTCGCGCTCCGGCGTCTTGACCGCGGGCTTCTTCCTGTTCGGCAGCGAGAGCCGGAAGACCTTGTGCCACGCGGAGAACACCTGCTTGGGCAGCGGCCCGGTGACGTACTCCAGCTCGTACTTCTCGAACAGCGCGCGCACCTTCACCGCGACCTCGGCGTACCGGTTGCTCGGCAGGTCCGGGAACAGGTGGTGCTCGATCTGGTGCGAGAGGTTGCCGGTCATGAAGTGCATGGCCTTGCTGCCGCTGATGTTCGCCGAGCCCATCATCTGGCGCAGGTACCACTGGCCGCGCGTCTCGCCCCTGATCGACCGGCGCTCGAAGACCTGCACGCCCTCGGGGAAGTGCCCGCACATGATCACCGAATGGGTCCAGACGTTGCGCACCAGGTTCGCGGTGAACGTGGCGGCGAGCGTGGTGAGGAACGACGGGCCCGACAGCAGCGGGTGGATCACGTAGTCCTTGAGCACCTGCTTGCGGATCTTGCGGCCCACGGCCCTGGCCCGCGCCCGGAACTCCGGGTTGCCCCGGCGGCGCTTGTGCAGGTTCTTGCCGAGCTCCAGGTCGTACGCTGCGATGCCGTACTCGAAGAAGCAGGCGTTGAGGAAGTTCCACAGCGGCTGGCCGAGGTGGAAGGGGTGCCACTTCTGGTCCTCGTCGACGCGCATGATGCCGTAGCCGAGGTCGTTGTCCTTGCCGATCACGTTGGTGTACGTGTGGTGCAGCTCGTTGTGCGAGTGCTTCCACTGATCGGCCGGCGAGACGTGATCCCAGTCCCAGGTGGTGGAGTGGATCTTCGGGTCCCGCATCCAGTCCCACTGGCCGTGCAGGATGTTGTGGCCGATCTCCATGTTGTCCATGATCTTCGCCACGGACAGACCCGCGGTGCCGATCAGCCACGCGGGCGGGAAGAACGAGAACAGCAGCACGCCCCTGCTGGCCAGCTCGAGCTTGCGCTGCGCCGAGATGACCTTGCGGATGTAGGCGGCGTCCTTCTCACCACGGCCGGCGATCACCTCGTCGCGGATCGCGTCCAGCTCGCGGCCGAGCTCCTCGATCTGCTCCGCGGTCAGGTGGGCGGTGGGGTCGATGGCGGTCAAGGTGCTCCTACCGTTCGATGTCACAGGGGCCCGCGGCGGCGGACACGCAGGTCTGGATGAGGACGCCCGGCTCGGCCTCGGTGATCTCGCCGGTGCGCAGGTCGCGGACGGCGCCCGCCTTGAGCGGCGTGACGCAGCCGAAGCAGATGCCCATGCGGCACCCGGAGGGCATGAGCACGCCGGCCTCCTCGCCGACGTCCAGCAACGGCGTGGCGCCGTCCGCGTCGACGGTCTTGCCGGTGGCGCTGAAGGTGACCTCGCCGCCGTCGCCGGCGGCGACGATGCCGGGGCGGAAGCGCTCGGTGTGCAGGCGCTCCGCGACGCCGTGCTCGCTCCAGTGCTTCTCGGCGGCGTCGAGGAGGCCCGCGGGCCCGCACGCCCAGGTCTCGCGCTCGGCCCAGTCGGGCACGAGTTCGTCGAGACGGGCGATGTCGAGCATGCCGTCCGTGTCGGTGTGCACCTCGGTGAGCCGCAGCTTCTCGTCCGCGACCAGGGCGTGCAGCTCGTCGCGGAAGATCACGTCGTGCGGCCGTGGCGCGCAGTGGACCATGACGGCGTCGTCGAACTCGGTGTCGCGCAGCATGCCCATCACCGGCGTGATGCCGCTGCCGGCCGTCAGATAGAGCACCTTGGCCGGTTCGGCCTGCGGCAGCACGAAGTCACCGGCCGCCTGGTCGAGCTGGATCAGCGTGCCCGGTGTCGCCCTGCGGACCAGATGGTTGCTGACCTTGCCGTCCGGGATCGCCTTCACGGTGATCGTGACGCGGCCGTCCCGGCGGCCGGTCGGCGAGGTGATGGAGTAGGCGCGCCACAGGCGCACCCCCTCGACGTCGACCCCGATCCGCACGTACTGGCCGGCCGTGTGGCCGCGCCAGCCCCGTCCCGGCCTGATCACGACCGTCGCGGCGTCACCCGTCTCGGGGTGCACCGCCTCGATGCGCCCCCGCAGGTCAGCGCCCGCACGCAGCGGGCTGACCAGGTCGAGGTAGTCCGACGGCAGCAGCGGCGTCGTGACCATCTCCAGCAGTTTCCACGCCCTGCTGCGGAGGGCTGCACTCGTCATGACTCCAGCTTGCTGCGCCGCGAGGCGTAAAGTCCTGACCGCAAGACGTAAATCTGGTCGACTGAATTGTTCGCAGGGAACAAAAACGTGAGCCATGCAATCCGGAGGGCCAGCGAGCTGGCCCTGGACGACACGACGGTCACCGCACTTCGGGCCGAGCTGAGGACCACCGCCGACGAGGTCGTCCAGGCGATCATCGACGAGGTCCCGCCCTACGCAGGCGCCCTGTCGGGTCACATGGGCGCCACCATCCGCCGAGCCGTCCGCACCGCCCTCGGGCACTACCTGGACCTCGCGAGCGGGAAGGCGACAGGCGGCGACGCCGGTGACGCGGCCTACGAGCTGGGCCGCGGCGAGGTACGCGACGGCCGCTCGATGGACGCCCTGCTCAGCGCCTACCGCGTCGGCGCCCGCGTGGCCTGGCGCTGCCTGGCGGCGGGCGCCGTGCCCGCAGGACTGCCCGCCGCCGAGGTCGCCAAGTTCGCCGAGCTGACCTTCGCCTACATCGACGAGCTCTCCGCCGCGAGCGCCGCGGGCCACGCCGACGAACTGGCCGCCCGGGGCAGAGCCCACGAGCGCCACCTGGAACACCTGGCCCGCGACCTCCTCGCCGGCGCGAGCCCGGACGTGCTGCTGGCCTCCGCCCAACGGGCCGGATGGCAGCCTCCGGTCTCACTGACCGCGGTCCTGCTGCCCGCCGCCCAGGCCCGGCCCGCCTACCGCACGCTCGACCCGAGCACCCTCGTCCTCGACGACACCCCGGACGCCACCGGTGTGCTCCTGGTCCCCGACGCCGACCGGTCGCATCTCCTGCGGCAGCTGACCGACCGCACCGCCGTGGTCGGCCCGGCCCGCCCGTGGATTCGCGCGTCCGCCTCGTACGCACGAGCCGCACGCGCACGCTCCCTCTCCTGCGACATCCGCGACACCGAGGACCACCTGCCCGAGCTGGTGCTGAGCGCCGACGCCGACGCCTTCGCAGACCTGCGCGCCCGAGCCCTCGCACCGTTGCGGGCCCTGCCCGTCGCGACCGCACGACGGCTGGAGGAGACGTTGCGGGCGTGGCTGCTGCACCAGGGCAGACGCGACGAGGCGGCGGCGGCGCTGTTCGTCCATCCCCAGACGGTCCGGTACCGCATGTCACAGCTGCGGGAGCTGTTCCCGGACCTCGCATCGCCGCACCGGGTCCTTGAACTGACCCTGGCGGTCGGTCTACGGGCCGACTGACGCCCCACCCCGACCGCCCACGCCCCCCGCCTCGTCGCCCCGGTCCGTGCCGGAGCCCGCTTCGGGCGCGGCCGCCTCGCCGAACGCGGCGCGAGCCGCACAGTCTGAACGACCGCCGTCGATTGACGGGTCACGACTCCGGTCCCCTCAGCCCGGTCCCCTCAGCCCGGCCCCCTCAGCCCGGCGTCGGTCCGGCGTCGGTCCGGCGTCGGTCCGGCGCGTCGAGCCGATGAGTCTGCCGGTCGCCCGAAGTCCTCCCTGCGGCAAGCCCGCCCCGTCGGCGCATCAGCAGACGCCGGGTCCCGGTGCCATGGAGGAGAGAGGGAGGCCAGGATGAACAATCCGATTCGGCTGTACATGTCGATGTCGCTCGACGGCTGTATCGCCGGCCCGGACGATCGGCCAGGGCAGGAGCTCGGACGCAACGGTGGACGGCTCTTCAACTGGCTCGACGACCGGGACTCCGACGGTGCGAGCGGCCAGGTCTACCGCGAGGCGCTGGCGACCGGCGCGGTGATCTCCGGCCGTCGGACCTTCGAACTCGCCGGGCGCTGGCAGGGCGATCACCACGACGGCGTGCCGATCTTCGTGCTCACCCACCGGGTGGACGACGGGGACGTGCCGCCCGGCCACGCGCGTTTCGTCACCGATGCCGAGGACTGCGCCCGTCAGGCTCGCGCAGCCGCAGGGGAGCGGCCCGTCATGGTCCACGGGGCGGGGGCGGCCCAGGCGCTTCTGCGAGCCGGGCAGCTGGACGAGATGGAGATCCACCTGGTTCCGGTCCTCCTCGGGGACGGCCGACGGCTGTTCGAGCACCTGGGCAGCGATCACATCGAACTCGACCTCGTCCGACGGCTCGAGGACCGAGACGTCACGCATCTTCGCTACCGGGTGCATCGACCCGAGGAGGCCGCGTGAAGACGCTCTTCGTCTCGTACCGCGTCACCGACCTCGCCGCGTCCAGCCGACGCTCATGGCCGGGGCCGCTCAGCGGTGCGGGACATGGGCCGGACCTGTCCAAGCCGCCACCGACGATCCAGACCGGCCCGGACGGCCACGCGCGGCCGCCCGGCGCGCCCGCGGTTGACCTCAACCAAGCTTGAGCTTCTAGGTTCGTCCCAGTGCCGCAGGAGAGACCGGCGGTGTCTTCCAGGGAGGCTCGTGATGGCCCGGAGCACAGCTCATACCGAGATCCCCGACCGTTACCGCTATGCCGTGATCCCGCACATCATGGTCGACGACGCCGCCGCGGCGATCGACTTCTACCGGCGCGCGTTCGGGGCTCGCGAGGACTTCAGGGTCGACGCTCCGGACGGCGGGATTCTGCACGCCGAGATCAGCATCGGACGCTCGGTGCTGATGCTGGGCGACGCCGGCGTGGACGAGGCGGAGGCCGCCTCCTTCGCCGCGCCGACCTCGCTAGGCGGTGGCACCTCCGTCACGCTGCATGTCTTCGTGCCCGACGTCGACGGCCTGGCGCTGCGCGCAGAGGCTGCCGGCGCCGAGATCCTCCAGCCGCCGACCGACATGTTTCACGGTGACCGCACTGTCATCCTCAAGGACCCCTCGGGTCACATGTGGGTGTTCCTGACCCATGTGGAAGACGTCTCGGAGGAGGAGCTGCGGCGTCGGCTGGCCGCCGCCGGGTGACCAAGCACGGGCCCCGCCCGACAGCCCCCGGCCGACGGCTGCCGACCGTTCGTCGGCGCGCTGTGCTGCTGTCCCTGGCAGGGCCTGACGGCGTCCTCCGCCTCGGCGGCGGGCATCGGAGTTCGGATGTTGATCCCCCTCAGTGCTGGATCAGGCCCCCGACCGGGACGGCAGCGACGCGGCAGGTCGCCGGAAGCGTCCGCGCCAGGGAGAGGCCGACATCGACCAGCGATGACCGGCGCACACGAGCGACATCGGCAATCGGAGTCCAGACCGACTCAGCGATCTCGCCGTTCGACTCCGGCCGCAGCCGGCCGCCGGTGATACGAACCCGGTAGAAGACGCCGACATTCTGATGCTCCGGCCTACCGGCGATGGCACGTTCGGCCGCAGGGATCACCCGGGAGTCCACACCCAGCAGGCGTTCGACCACCGCATCGCAGCCGGTCTCCTCCGCGACCTCCTGGATCACCGCGTCGAACGGATCCTCCGCGTGCTCGACCCTGCCACCCGGAAGGGTCCAGCAGCTCTCGCCCTCCGGCGGCACGTGACGGGCGAGCAGCACCCGCCTGCCCTCGATGCACACGGCGTACGCCGCCAGCCGGAAACTCATTCCCCCGCACCTCCCACCGGACCCTGACCCGACGCCCAAGATCCATGCGGCGCCACGAGCACAGGGCGGAGCCAGACCAACTTCTCACGCCTGAAGCCACTTCAGTTCCGCGCGGCGGAGCCCAAAGAAGCGCCGATGGCCGCCGGCGCGGCCGGCGGCGCCGTGCAGCGGGATACCAGCGGCACCGAGCGCCTCGACGCCCCGGTACCGGCCCTGACCTGCGGCGCATGCACGACGACTGGACCACGGACCTCACGCGCACCGGGCAGGCCACCGCATGAGCATCGTCGAACTCCGGCAGTACACCCTCACTCCGGCGCCCGGGAGACGCTGATCGAGCTGTTCTAGCGCGAGTTCGTGACCGCTCAGCAGGCGGCCGGCATCACCGTCGACGGCCGGTTCCGCGACCTTGACGACCCGGACCGCTTCGTCTGCCTGCGCGCGTTGTCCGACATGGCGCACCGCCGGCGCGCGCTGGAGGCGTTCTGCACCGGCCCGGCCTGGCGGGAGCACCGCGACGCCGCCAACGCCACCATGACCGACAGCGACGACGTCCTGCTGCTGCCCGGCCCGGGATTCACGCCGGAGCCGGGGACGAGCGAGGTGCTCGCGACAGCCTGCCGTCCCGCCGACGCGGCCGACTTCGACGCGTACGCCGCCCGGCACCTGAGCCCGGGCCACGCACTGCACCGCACCGAGCACGCCGAGAACGACCTTCCCCGCCTGCCCGTCCCCACCCGGGAGGACGCCCGGATCTGGTTCGACCCGGCCGACCCGCCACCCTGGCCCACCCGGCGGCTGCGGCTGGAGCCCGTGAAGCCTCAGCCTGCGCATTCCCGAGTCGGACGGGCCGAGGCCAGATCCAACAAGTGGAGAGTGCTGCTGACTTGCACCAGCTGCAGAGCAAGGATGGGAAACGGGCCCTCACCTGACGTTGATCGTCCAGTGCCGGGCACGGAGTCCTGCTGGGACGTCAGTCCCATGCGTTGAAGAGCACTCCGCCCAATGTGGTGACGCCGTAGAAGCGGACTTCGCGCCACTCGCCCCGGGTCAGGACCGACGTGTCGACGTCCGAGAGCGGCAGAGTGAGCTGCGCGCGATCAAGCACGACAAACCCCGCGTCGGTAAAGGCCTGGGCCCACGGCGGCGGTGCGAGGAACTCCTCGGTGTACCAGTCCCGGCGTTCTCGAGCGAATGCGATCCAGGGGTGGTGGGCGTGACACAGGACGACGCACTCGCCTGCGCCCTCGATGACCGCCGCGCTGTGGAACGTACGAGGGTACGTCCGTTCCTCTGTCTCGCCCACCTGGCCTCCGGCCGCCCGGGCGGCCGCATACAGCGCTGCCCGGAACGTCCGCTGATCGGTTTCCGGCAGCGGCCCATCCCTCGGCCGGAAGAAACCCGTGGCGCCTCGCGGCAGTGTGAAAGCTGCGTCCCCGTCTACGGCCATGTGACTCATTCTGCCGAGGAGAGACGACGCGCCCGCCGCGGCCGGCACATCCCGCCGACGGGTGCACGACACCCCCGGCCCCCCCGTCCCCGCGACCCTGACCGGCCGACTGACCCCGGATCAGGCCGCCGGCCCGCCTCCTCCAGGACTTCCCTACCGCCCGCCACTTCACCGTGGACGACCGCGCCCCCACCGCCGACGCATGGTTCGCGCGGGCCGCCCCGGGCCCGCCGGAAACGTTGACCGGCCGGCTCCCGGAAAAGGCACGCGCCGCCACCGACACCGAACTCGACTCGGCGGGCCTTGCCTCGTCCCGACCGGTCAGCGACGGCGCTCGACCGGTACCGGCTCGGCATCCGGCTGGAGGGTGGGGTGTGTGTCCTGGAAGTGGTCGTACGCCGCCTGCGCCGCGGCCAGGACCTCGTCGTAGATCCGGTCCATGTACGGGCCGGCGCAGACGGTCGAGGACCAGTGGTGGTGGTAGAAGAGGTTGCTCCCGCTCGGGCGCTCGCCGATCACCTCGGCGAAAAGCCAGCCGGCGAGACGTGCAGCGTTCTTCCAGGTGACCTCGCCGACCGTCCAGTCGGGCGCGAGCGTCGCGTTCGCCATTTCGATGCTGACCGAGCTCTGGTTGCCGGCCGTGTTGCCGACGGCCCAGGCGTACTCGTGCACCTTGACGTACTGAGCGACGGCGCCGGCGGCGTCCACGTCGAAGTGGGCGGAAGCCGGACGCACCGTCCAGACGTCGAGCACATCCTGGTGCGAGAGCCGGCCGGCGTTGTGGTGCAGGGTGACCGACGTCTTCTTGTACGACGTGTGCGTGACGTGGCCCGTCGCGCTGAGCTCGTCGATGAAGTTCGCGACGGGACAGTCGTAAGGGATGGTGGCGGTCGCTTGGCCGGCCGCCGCGTCGTCCTCGGCGGAGCCGACGAAGTCGCTCTCCGGAAGGTCGTCAAGGTTGTCGGTGCCGGGTCCATCGCCGGTGTCGGTCCTCTCGATGACCGCCTTCACGTCATCGTCGCCGACGTTCTTCTCGGGCATGACGCCGTCCTTTCAGTTGCGCGACTTCGCGGAACAGCTCGTCAGGGGGCCGGACGAGGAGGAGATGCGGCACGACGGCCATCAGCCGGGTCAGGCACGGCCCATCAGGCGTCGGCCCGGGCGGCCGCATCCGCGGACTGGCCCGCAGAGACCAGATGGCGGTCGAGCGGAACGGCGTCGTCGGCGACCGCCTCGGCGACCAACGACGGCTGCCGGCTGTCCGCGGGGTTGAGCAAGTGATGGGTGTCGGTGTCGAACCCGACGATGCCCCTCTCGCCGACGGGCACGTCGACGCTGCACGAACCTGGGCGTAGGCGTGGTCGATGAGCGTGAGGTCGGGTCGGCAGACGCTGACCTCGACCATGGAGATCGGCTCGTCCCCGTCTCCTCTCAGGCGCAGCCGGAGTCGACGAACGCGAACGCAAGTCTGGCTGCAATACAGAATTCTGAGAGGCCGTTCAGAGCGCCTGATTCCAGGTTCGCCCCGTGTGCAAAACCTGTCAATTCAGGTCGGCGCGCGCGTCCGCACTGCGCAGCGCCTCCGGCCTCACACCACCCACTTCAAAGGGCCCGACGGCGGCCGCCCTGGCCATCCCGGCGAGGTGCTGGCCCCCGCTTCGACATGAGGCCCCACCCATGGCACGCCACGGCCTCGGGGTCTCCCACGGCGACCCCGAGGCCGCGGCGCCGGCGATACGCGTACTGCTCGGCCGTAGGCAGCACGACCGGGAGCGGTGTCACTCCGTGGGAGTGGAGAAACGACGCGCCCGGCCCGGCCTGTGCATCCTGCTGGCGAGGGCAGGACACCCCGGCGGCCCCGTCCCCGCGCCCCTGGCCGACCAGCTGACCCGGATCAGGCTGTCAGCCCGCCTCCCGGGAGAGTTCCCTACCCTCCGCGGCCTCGCCGTGGACGACCGCGCCCCGACCGCCGACGCATGGTTCGCGCGGGCCGCCCCGGGCCCGCCAAAACCGTTGACCGGCCAGCTCGCCCCACTGCATGACCGTCCGCCCGCACGCCCCCCCCAAGCCGCCGCACAGCCGGCCCCGCTCCACCGCCACCGTGCACCACCAGCTGCATGTCCCGCTGCCCGTCCTCACCCGCCTCGCCGACACCCACGACCTCACCGACGCCACCCCCTGCCAGCTCCGCAAACAGCTGACCGCCTACCACCTGACCCGCACCGACCCGTTCGCGGGCTGGTTCCTGTCACATCTGCGTGCGCCGTGCCGTCAATGCTGTGAAGACGCCGACCAGGCGACGCGAAGGAGAGCAGCCATGACGAACACCTCCATCTCCCGGATGCCCGACCCGGGTCAGCTCGTGCCCGAGCTGAACGACGTCAGCGCCGCCCTCTTCCGGGCCACGGGCAACCGCTCGGTGCCCCGCACCACGATGAGCCTCGTCCACCTGCGCGCCGGGCAGATCGTCGGCAACACCTACCTGACCATTTTGAACACCGGGCTCCTGCGCAAGGCGGGGGAGTCCGAGGAGCGCATCACCGCCGTCTCCTCCTGGCAGGACGCCCCGTACTTCACCGACGCCGAGCGCGCCGCCCTCGCCCTGGTGGAGGCCGCTCTCCAGCCCGCCCCGCACGGCAGGGAGCGCGTCGGCGACGAGCTGTACGCCGAGGTGGCCAAGCACTACGACGAGAAGGCCCTGGCCACCCTCACCATCGCGATCGGTCAGATCAACTTCTTCATCGCCCTGGCCGTCATCGGCAAGCCCCAGCCGGTCAGCTCCCTCGCGGACGACCAATGGGACTGACCTGCCCGGCATCGCCGCCGGCCGATCCGGCGACACAGGACCCCGCAGCCGACGATGAACACGGACAGAGCAGCCAGAGGCTCTCGGCTCGGGCGGGCAACCCTATAAACGGCGCCGCACGACGGCACGCCCTGCGGCGCCGGGCGATGCCGGCATGGCGACGCGGAAGACGTTTTCCGCGCAGAGGAAAGCGGATTGCCGGCCTGGATCCCGTGTGAGTAGCGTCGCCGTCTGTGACCCCGACTCTGCGCACCGAGCGGCTGCTGCTCGAGCCATACATCCCACAAGACGAAGAGGACTTCGTCGCACTGTTCCAGGACACCAGGGTGTCGCAGTGGATGGGCGACGGCCCTGCTTCCCAAGACGCAGACCGTGCCCTGTTCAGGCGGATCTTCACGAAGGTCTATGCCCACGACCTGTTCGACGTCTGGGCTGTCCGTCGGGACGGACTCCTGGTAGGGCATGCCGAGATCAAGCCGACCGACGTCGTCGCAGGCCACGAGATCATCTACGCCCTGGCCCCGGCAGCATGGGGGCATGGCCTGGGGACCGAGGCGGCACAGGCGATCGTCGCGTACGGCTTCGACACCCTCGCTCTGGCCACCGTCTACGCCACCGTAGCCGCACCGAACAAGGCGTCACTGACCCTGCTGGACAAAATCGGTTTCGAGCATGTCCGAAACATCGCAGAGGACGACGGCAGCACCACCCGCGTGTTGGCCCGACACCTGACTGCGAGCGACGAAGCCCCCCTCGCCCGATAGAGGCGAGCAAGCCGCTGCCCGTGAAACCACCCGGGCAGGCTCTCGGTCACACCGTCTCCGCGGTGAAGACCGGGATGCGGCCTTGGGCGCCGCTTACCCCGATCGTCGCCGGTCGGGCCGGCCTATCGGCTGCGTTGCACCCGCCCGACCCCATCGGCCACACACCGAACGTCGGCTGCTCGCGCTGCGCCGGCTCGCAGGGGCGCCGGAGACTGTGCGTGCGCTGCGGGTATGCCACGTGGTGGTGTGCACGGGGCACCGGAGGCACGCCTGTTCCCGCTGATGATCTGCGACCTGTCCGGCCTCGGCATCCAGGCCGCTACCCGGTACACGTCGCTGCGGACCTGCCTTCCGGGTGACCGTCCGGGGTGCAGGGCTCCTGGTCTGGTCGGCCGTTCCGGCGGCCCTGATGCATTCCTGCCCCAGGTCATGGCCCCCATCCGGCCGGCAGCGCGGTGAACAGCGTCATGACGCTGAAGAAGGCGAACCTGCCGCGGCGGTGGCCGTGTGATGGTAAATGGGCGATTCGCGGGGTGCTTACGGTCGTCGAAGGAGGGGAAGTGATGATCTCCATGACGAGCGTGATGCAGTACTACGGTCTGCTGTGGACCGATCCGGACGGCGCCCCGCAGGCGTCGGCCGGCAGGTACGACAAACGGTCCGCGAAGCATCGCCGCACCGAACTCAAAGCCGTGGGCTGCACCCGTGTCGAGATCGTGCCGGTCAGGCCGGGCGACGTTCCCGAGCCTGTCTCCTGAGCGAAGCGAGACGAAGCAGAGCACGCGACCAGACAGCCGTATCCCGCCCGGCAGCACCTGGAGGCCGCGCAGCGCGTCGACCGGCCACCGACCATCCCTCACTCGAACAGACCGAGGTCCGCGAGCAGCCGGCGCTGTGCATCGGGACGCGTCCGACCAGTTGGAACTGTCGGAGCGAGCTGGGGGACGATTCGTGGAGTTTCGTCGCGTGGCCCGAAGCCAGGGGGGTTGCAGGGCCGGAGGTCCCGGAGCCTGTCTCGTCGTGCTCGGAGTCCTTCGCGGGGTGAAGGTGCAGGGTCACACAGCTGTCGGCCGTCCGACTCCTTTCGGATCCCTTACGAGTCACCTCGCCACGACATCCAGGCGGTCATCCGCCCCTACTGTCCAACAGTGTGCGCGGACCGGGTTCCTGACGGCTCGTGACGGTGGTCCGCACTTCTCCCTACCGATACCGGAGTCGTTTCCCATGCTCTTCAGCAAGCGCGCCGCCCTGACGGCGGGAAGTATCGTCACCGCGGCCGCCTCGGTGATCGCCGCCGCGGCCGTCAGCCACGCGTCCGACAGGCCGACCGCCGAGGCGCGCGCCGTCGCGCGGTCGCACGCGACCCCGGTCGCTCCCCAACTCCGGGTGCCGGACGGCAACAAGAGGATCGCCGAACTCGCCGCGAAGGGAGTGCAGACCTATGCCTGCACCAACGGCGCCTGGACGTTCGTCGAACCGGCGGCGACCCTGTCGGACGTGCGTGACCGGCGCCACCGGCCTGTCGCCCTCCACTCGCGCGGCCCGGTGTGGGTCTCCACCGTGGACGGCAGCGCCGTCAACGCCGCCGCCGTGCCCGGTGCGAGCAGCCCTCGTGCCGGTGCCGTCCCCGAACTGCTGCTCAAGGCCACGGCCGACCGGGGACAGGGGCTCTTCGGTTCCGTCTCCTACATCCAGCGCCTGAACACACGAGGGGGCGTGGCGCCCACCGGTCCCTGCGAGGCGGGAGCCCAGACCGGTGTGCCCTACACCGCGACCTACGTCTTCTACGAGCCGACCGGTCGATGAGGCGTCAGGACAACACCCCATACAGGTCGGCGTCGGATGGCTCTCCGTCAGGACGGGCCGCCGACGTCAACGTCGGGGTCCCGCCCTGACGGCGTCTCCACCGTCCGTCCGCTGTGGCAGTACGGCGTCACACCGCGACGATGCCTTCCATGCCCGACTCACCGAAGGGTCCTGGCCGGCGGCGGCTTCTTCAAGGGCGTTCATGACCTCCTCGCCGATGCGCATCCCGGCGGCGTCGTGATGGGCGCGGGCGGTGGTGGAGTCCATGCTGACCAGGGACAAGTCCGTCTGCCCCTGGAGGGCGGCCTCAGCGATCACGCCCTCCAGCAACGCGGTGAAGACGCCGGCGTCCCTCCGGACGCGGAAGCGGCCGTAGACCGTCGGCCACGGACCGAACTCACCCGGCGTCTCCGCCGCTGACTGCTGGTGCGAAACCGCCAGATCACCCCCTCGAACTGCTCCCGCAGCCGCTCAGGGTACGGGCCGTACTCGCCTATCGGCAGGAACGGCGCTCGATCAACTGCCGTTGCCCGTCGTTGAGTTGGCTGCGCCTCACGATCGTCTTCCTACCGGATCCGCCGATTGATCACGACGTCACACAGGCCCTAGACGAGGCCCTGTGTGAGGGCGGTGGCGTCAGGGACCTGGACGGTGTCCGGTGCGGTGCGCGGCAGGAGGCCGAGGATCTGGGCGACGACGTACTGCGCCGACATCATCGCGCCCTCCTGCCAGCCGGGCAGCGGGGACGCCTGGTCTCCGACGACGTAGAAGCTGCCGTTGCCCTCGGGCTGGAGGAGCTGTTTGTAGGCGAGCATGTGGTCGGGGTCGGAGGGGTCCCAGTCGGCCCAGCCGCCCAGCTGGTGGGGGACCTTGTGCCAGGCGATGCTCACGCCCAGCTCGACCGGCACGGTGCCGCGGTCGTTGAACTCCCGGTGCAGTTGTGCCCCGCCCTCCTGGGCGAAGCGGAGTCGGTCGGCGGGCTCGCGCTTGCCCAGGTCCAGCGCGTTGTCTGCGAAGTTGTACGCCCCGGTGAGGGTGCCCGTCTCTGAGAAGTAGTCGTTGGACGGGTACCACATCTGGGTGATGGGGTGGTCGGTCCAGCTGATGCCGCCGTAGATCTGGTTGCGGTCGTCCTCCCAGAACCTCCGGTTCGCCTGCCAGCCGACCTTGCACGTCGGCGCGAAGCCCACCAGGCCGACGGAGTGCCGGAACTCCGGGGAGAAGCCGGTCAGCGTCAGCTTGTTCAGGACCGGCAGCGGGATGTTGCTCACGCAGAGGTCGGCCGTCTCCGTGCGCGTCTGTCCGCGCTGGACGTAGTTGACCTCGACCCCGGCGTCCGTCAGCCGGATCCCGGTGACCTCGGCTCCCAGCTCGACGGCGACGTCGTACTGCCCGGTGATCGTCTTCGTGAGCGCCTCGACGATCTTGTCCATGCCGCCGACCGGCTGGAACATCGTGGCCTGCCACAGATGGTCGACCGGCTGGTAGAAAGAGTAATCCCAGAACTCCGAGGCGACGAGGTCGGCGAGGGCCAGCGGGGGCGCCGCGGGGGTCGGGAACTCGTCCACCTCCACCGGCTCGGCGTAGCCGGAGCGGGTGGACCCCGCGTACTTGCCTTCCTCGTCCAGGTCCCCGAACTTGCGCAGCAGGTTGCGCAGCAGCTCGGACTGCTCGTCGTCCGTGTCGAGAGTGGCGGACAGCAGTGCCGCGAGATGGCCCCGGGTGTCGTTGGCGATCCGCCGGTTGCGCCACGGTGCTTCGGGCGGGGTGTGTCCCGTGCGGTGCAGGACGTTCGCCGTCGTCTCCATGACGTACGGCTCCAGTTTGACCTGGAGCTCGGCGCAGTACCGAAGGACGCGGCGGTGGTGGTAGGGGATGCGCCCGGGGCCCAGGTTGAGGTAGAGGCCGGGATCGAAGTCACAGGTGTGGGTCCGCACCGGGACGCCGGTGTCGTCCAGCTCGTACAGTTCGTCGCCGGCTCGGGCGGTGCGGTTGCGGCCGCCGGCGCGCTGCTGGGGCTCCAGGACCGTGCACCGGTAGCCGAGCCTGCCCAGTTCGTAGGCGGCGGTCAGCCCGCCGACGCCGGCGCCCAGGATCAGGACGGACCGCGCCTCGCCGGCCGCGCGCGGCGCGGCGGTGAAATCCAGCGGGGGACTGACACCGGAGCTCAGCGGCCCCGCCAGCCCGGACATCGCCTGGTGCAGGCCCCGTGCGCTCCGGCCGACATCGTTGTTCTGCTCGCTCATGGCTCACCTCTCGGATCGGGCGAGCTCGCTCCCGGCTTCGTCGGCGCATGCCTGAGGCGAAGCCTTGGCCATGAATTGCCGCACGCATATGCAGAGATCGGCCCGCGGAGGGGTTCTGCCCGGTCTGCAGGCCAGGACTCCGCCCGCCCGGGCGAGCGCGTGAGACGACGGTTGACAGGTGACCGGCGTACGCCGACGTGAAGCGAACGCCGGCGCGGGGGGGGGGGGGGGGGGGGGG